>JBDTYU010000280.1:0-2468 GCA_040005535.1 Ginsengibacter sp.
CATCTTGAAAAAGCTATGATGCGTATTGAAAATAAAACGTATGGCATTTGCAGGGTTACTGGTAAGCTCATTGATAAAGCCCGTTTAAGAGCAGTTCCACATGCTACTTTATCTATTGAAGCAAAAATGGGCATCGCACGATAATGCAACTAATATTTTTTAAAAAAGAGAGCGCCAAAATTGCTCTCTTTTTTTTTGAAAAAAATTTTCTATTTTGAGCAATGTTCAAAAAATTAAGAACCGTAATTTACCATGTAGATGATCTGCAAAAGGCTAAAGAATGGTACACTAAAGTTACCGGGGTAACTCCCTGGTTTGATGAAAGTTTTTATATAGGATTTAATATTTATGATTGTGAACTTGGGCTTGACCCTGATTTAACAGGAATCAACACAGGTGAGCATTCTGTAGCTTATTGGGAAGTTGATGATATCGAAGCAGCCATTAAGAACTTAACAACTCTTGGGGCAAGCATTGTAAATGCAGTAACCAGTGTAGGGGATGGCATTAGAGTAGCAGTTGTAAAGGATCCATTTGGCAATAATATTGGATTGATTGAAGAAAATTCTCAATCATTTACTGAATCAACAATATCATAATGGTTATGATGCATTTGTTTTTATAAAGGTTATTTCACTTCCTGCATTACAACAAGCCTCTTATAAAAACCATCTGCAGCCATCAGGGTCATGTGCGTTCCTCTTTCAACAATTTTTCCTTTTTGTAAAACAATTATTTCATCTGCATGGCGTATAGTACTTAGCCGGTGTGCAATTACAATACTAGTGCGGTTACTCATGAGTTTATTAATAGCATCCTGCACAAGTCTTTCGCTTTCTGTATCCAAAGATGAAGTTGCTTCATCCAAAATTAAAATAGGTGGATTCTTAAGAACTGCCCTTGCAATAGTCGCCCTTTGTTTTTCGCCTCCGCTCAATTTATTACCACGCTCGCCGATATTTGTTTCATATCCCGCTTCTTTGTGCAAAATAAAATTATGGGCATTAGCAATTTTAGCAGCCTCTACAATTTGCTCCTGTGTAGCATTGTCCATACCTAACGCAATATTATTTGCAATAGTCTCATTAAATAAAATCGCTTCCTGTGTAACTATACCCATTTGGCTGCGCAAAGATTCCAAAGAATATTGTTTGATGTTTATTCCGTCAATAAGCATTTCACCTTTTCCCACATCATGAAAGCGGGGAACCAGGTCAACCAATGTGCTTTTACCTGCTCCTGAAGAACCAACCAACGCAATGGTTTTTCCTTTTTCAATTGTAAGGTTTATATCTTCCAGTATTGTTTTATCCTCATAATAAAATGAAATGTTTTTGAATTCAATACTATGCTTAAATGCTTCCAGTTTTATTGGGTTAGTTACTTCTTTAATAGAAACATTTTCATTTAAAAGGTGCTCAATACGATCAACACTCGCAGAGCCTTTCCTTATATTAAAAGACGCAGCGGATAAAGACTTTAATGGCTGTATTATTTGTGAAAAAATTACAATGTATGTAACGAAATCTCCGGGATCAAGAAAAGAATTTCTTAATACAAGCCTGCCGCCAAACCAGAGGACACATATAACAGCAGTATAGCCAAGCACTTCACTTACCGGCGAGGCAAGATCCCTTTTGCGGTTTGCCCGGTTTTTTATGATAAACAGTTCGTCATTTTGGTTTGCAAATTTTTTATATTGTTTTTTTTCAGCATTAAAACCTTTAATGATACGGATACCACCCAAAGTTTCATCAATAGTAGAAAGAATAGTTCCCAGCTTTTCCTGCACACGGGTACTTTGCTTCTTGAGCGTCCGGCCGATACGGCCAATTATTAACCCTGAAAAAGGTAAAAAAAGTATTAAGAAAAGTGTAAGCTGGGGACTTAATATCACCATATAGATAAAGAACAAAAGAATGGTAACCGGCTCTCTGAACAAAATTTCAAGTACATTCACAATAGAACTTTCAACATCGCTGAGATCGTTGGTGAGCCTGCTCATAATATCACCTTTCTTTTGATCATTAAAATATCCTATGGGTAACGCAAGAATTTTTTTGAACATGCTCCTGCGCATATCATTGATGATTGAATTACGTATGGGTGTTATATAATAAACAGACAGGTATAAAAAAAAGTTTTTTAGAATAATGGCGCCCAATACCAGGAGACAAATTACAGCAAGAGCTTTTATTTCCCCACCGGGTGCTTGCATAATCTGGTACAGCCAAACTTTCAAAAGGTTCACTGGGTTTGACTTTGAAAAAAAACCTGTATTATCTGTTACAGCTTTAAAAGTATCATTCTTTTTAAAAATAAGTAATAAGAAAGGGCTTAACATTCCTAATGAAATAACCGAAAATAAATTTGAAAGCACATTAAAACTGAAGTAGGCAAAAATTAATTTAGGATATTTTGATACATAGCGGAAAATAGCACGTAAACTCTTCATCAAAAATGTTGAA
>JBDTYU010000281.1:0-28810 GCA_040005535.1 Ginsengibacter sp.
GGTAGTTATTATTACACAACACCTGATCCAGACGAACTGAAGGACATAGAGAAAATTTTGAACTATTTAGAGCCTGCTTGACCAAAACTAATTATTAATCTTAACGTCCCCTGAAATGTCCCCTAAAAAAGAACCCTCCCGTCAATCTTAATCTGGACAAGGGTTCAGAAGTTATCTGTGATCTCGATAGGATTACATTAATTTATCTGTAATATAGTACGGCAAAAGGTTTCATAACAAGCATAGAAATGATGTTTAAACATTTTAAATAACAAAGCATAGAATTTACTGTTTTGCGTAGGTTACATCAGGTGAAAGAAGTTTTGCTATTCTATCCGTTTCCCACCATCCTTTCATACTCCAGTTTCCCTTTATGCCTCCGTAGTGAAGCTCTGCAAAATCCCCGGGATCTGTTGTTACCTTCCATTGGGCTTTTAGAATTGTTTGATCTCCGGTTCTGTTAATCATAAACCTTAACGCAACAGGTATTCTACTCATTTCTTTTGAAGTAGTTGTTATAAGTATTGTGTCATCATTTATTAAAGTATATCCATTTTGAAATAATACAGATTTTATTGCAGCGTAAGAAACGGGAGATAATATAAAAGTGTTGTCTTTTTTATTTTGTGCCTGGGTGATCAAAGGAAGAAGGAATAATATTAAGAGTAACTTTTTCATTTAGCAAGGAACTTTTCTTTTTTGCATGATCTTATTCTTATGGCACATTTTCATTTTTTGTCCGAGCGCTGAGTGTTAATTATAACCGTGAGATTTACCTTCAATCAGTACTCAATCAGTCCCCTGAGTAGTCCCCTGAAAAAAAAAGCCTTGAAAGTCAATGTTATCAAGGCTTATAACTTTAAAACTGTGCCCACGAAAGGAATCGAACCTTCACGCCCTTGCGAACGGCAGATTTTGAGTCTGCTGCGTCTACCAATTCCGCCACATGGGCTGGGAGAAAAATTAATCCCGATAGCTACCGGGATTTAGCCGGCAATATTACGCATTCCCTCCAACCTCTCCAAAATACGATTCAGGTATTTTTTCTTGTAATAATAATCCTTTACCTGCAACAATTGTGCTTCCATAATTTTGTCGTCGCTGTAGTCCTCAATTATATGCTGTACCTCATGGTACAAGCTTTTTTGCAACTGAAAAATTTTTGTTTCCACTTCTTCAACATTCAAAATATCATCATCCATTAATGCCTCATTCAGTTCTATCATTTCCATCAAAAACTCCGGAGGCAGTTCATACTTTTCTTCTTCCTGTAATAAACCCTTTAAGCTTAATACATACTTTATGATCTCATCAGGGTTTTTTAAAATTTTAAATCCTTTATTAATCATTGATGACTTTTCCAGCATTTCTGCCTGTTCTGTTTCGCCCGCATTTGAAAAAAAATCAGGATGATATTTTTTTTGCAACGCAAAATATTTTGAAGAAAGTTCATTTTGAGCAACACTAAGACCTACGGGGATTTCAAACAGTTCAAAATAATTCATTACCCAAAGTTACAAATGAATGTTGAGGGGAAAATGTAAATTGCCGGAATCGAAAAATATTTTAATGATAAAAATTGGTTTAATACATGAGGGCAAAATCCCGTCTGATAACCGTGTGGCGCTTACTCCGGCACAATGTAAATGGATTCAAAAAAATATGCCTGTTGATATAACAGTTCAAACCAGTGAAACAAGATGCTTTAAAGACAGGGAATATACTGCTGCAGGAATTGAGATAAGAAAAGATGTGAATAATTGTGATATTTTATTAGGCATAAAGGAGATTCCTGTTGATATGCTGATAGCAGAGAAAACTTACCTGTTTTTTTCTCACACAAAAAAAATGCAGCCCTATAATCAAAAGCTTTTGCAAAGTATCATTAATAAAAAAATTACTTTAATAGATTATGAATGCCTTGAGCATGATGATGGTACACGCATTATTGGATTTGGTTTTTTTGCGGGTGTTGTTGGAGCACACAATGGAATGATGGCTTATGGAAACAGGTCGGGGTGTTTTCAACTGGAAAGAGTATATAAGCAAAAGTCTTTCCAGCGGCTAATTCATACGTACTTTGGTTTAAAGCTTCCTTTGCTTAAAATTGCTGTAACCGGAAGCGGAAGGGTAGCACATGGGATATTGGAAATTATGAACCTGATGGAAATTCATGAAGCAGAACCGGAAGAATACCTTGCTCAAAAATTTGCCTACCCGGTTTATGTACATTTGAAGGGAGCTGATTTGTATGTGAACAAACTAACGGGCAAGTATAGCCGCACAGAATTTCATAAGCATCCGGAAAGTTATAATTGTCTGTTCAGTAAATATATTGAGGAGACTGACATCTTGATGAATGGCGTTTATTGGGAAGAAAAAACTCCGCGGCTATTTGAGATGGAAGATATGAAAAAGAAAAATTTCAACATTACAACCATTGCAGATATTTCTGATGACCGGAATGGATCGGTGCCTTGTAATGTTGGAAATGGAACAATGGAAAATCCGGTGTACAGTGTTGATAAACTTTCCGGAACTGTTACTGAGCCTTATCTTCCCGGCTCTGTTGATATAATGGCTGTAGGTAATTTGCCTAATGAACTTCCCAGAGATGCATCCCGTTATTTTGGAGAACAATTGATAAAATTTATTCTTGAAGATTTAATAACCGGTGGTTCAAAAGTTATTACCAATGCGACTATTATAAAGGAGGGTAATTTAACTCAGCAATATAATTATTTGAAAGAGTATGCAGGTGTATAGAATAAAAAGAAAATATTCTAAAATGACTTACAAGTATAAATAATAATCTTTCAGGAGTCCAATAAATTCATGAGTGTATTCATTGGTATTATTTTTAATTGATAACTCAGTTTTTCGAATACCCACTTTTTGATTTTGCAGTAATAACATCGTTCTGAAATAATTGTGCTGAAGTGTTTGTCTCACTTCCATTTTTTCTTTTACAAATAATGAATTTGCTGACGCTGCGTTTTCAAACCATTTCGTTCTGGCCCAGGGAAGAAGCACAGCAAGACTTCCGTCATCAACCAATAAGCTTTTTACTTTAAACAACAGATCATCCAAACGCATAGCCATGTTATGTTTTGAAATATTTCTTCCTTCATCTTTTGCCAGTAAATGATTTTCATAAAATGGCGGGTTGCAAATAATTAAATCATATTTAGCCGGAGCTTTCCATTCTGTTATATCTGAATGAAATGCCTGCAGGCATTGACTCCAGGGAGAACTAATAAAATTTTCAGAGGCCTGTGCAAAAGATTTTTTATCAATATCAATTGCATGTATTTGTGCAACTGACTTTTGTGCCAGCATAATACTAAGCAATCCTGTTCCTGTACCAATATCTAAAATAGTTTTAGGGCTAATCATCTTCTGTTCAATTTTATTTGCTACCCATGCTCCAAACAGGCAAGAGTCTGTACAAACTTTCATGTTGCACTTTTCCTGTTGAACCGTAAACTCTTTAAATTGAAAATAAGTGTTTGACAATTTTTTGTTTGAGAAAGAAAATTAGAAATTTATATTGTCTGAAAATAGCCTCACCTGCGACCCCTCTTCTTCAGAGAGAGACATGATTCAAAAAGCCGCTCTTGCTGAAGGAACTACTGAAAGGTCTTCAAAAATTCCAGCTAAATATTTATAGTAACCCGTTAGTGCAATCATGGCTGCATTGTCAGTGCAATATTCAAAAGGCGGTATGTAAGTTTTCCATCCTTTTTCAATTCCCGTTTTTTCAAAAGCACTGCGCAATCCGCTATTGGCGCTTACTCCACCCGCAATACAAATATTTTTAATGCCGGTTTCATCTGCTGCTTTTTTTAATTTGTTTAATAAAATCGAAACAATGCGTGATTGAATGGATGCACAGATATCATTAATATTTTCTTCTACAAAATTTTCAGTTTTTAGTTTCTCATCTCTTATAAAATAAAGTATGGCAGTTTTTAAACCACTAAAACTAAAATTCAATCCATCAATTTTTGGTTCAGGAAATTTGTATTTTTTGGCATCACCACCTTTTGAAAATTTGTCAATTAAAGGACCACCGGGATAGGGCAAACCCAGTATTTTTGCAGATTTATCAAATGCTTCTCCTGCTGCATCATCAAGGGTTTGCCCGATCACTTTCATTTTCAAAAAATCCTCACATAAAACAATTTGAGTATGCCCGCCACTTACTGTGAGACATAAAAAAGGAAAGGAAGGCTTACTATTTTTTTGTTCTGTTTTTTGAATGAGGTTGGCCATTACATGTGCCTGCATATGATGTACACCAATTAAAGGTTTGTTACATGCAAGTGAAAGTGATTTTGCAAATTCTGCTCCCACGAGCAAAGCGCCAATTAAGCCGGGGGATTGCGTGAATGCAAATGCATCTATATGATTAAGAGATACACCTGCTTTTTGCAATGCCTCATCTACCACAGGAACTATTGCCTGCAAATGCGCCCTGGAGGCAAGTTCCGGAACAACCCCACCATATTGTTCATGAATTTTTTGACTATAAATAATGTTGCTTAAAATAATTTCATCACGGCACACGGATGCTGCTGTTTCATCGCACGAAGATTCGATTGCAAGAATATGGGGCATATAAATAAAAAATTAGTTAGAACGAATGGCAACAACGGGATCTAACCGGGAAGCTATAATTGCAGGAATAATACCTGCTAAAATTCCAATAGTAATACAGATTGAAATGGCGAGAGTAAGTATGCCCACTGAAATATAAACAGGGAAATTAAAAAGATTAGTAAGTATAAGAGTAAGTAAATAAACAAGCAACAATCCCATCAACCCCCCCATAACGCAGATGATTGCTGCTTCCAGCAAAAATTCAGAAAGTATACTTCTCTTTTTTGCCCCAATGGCTTTCTTTAACCCAATCATTGCTGTTCTTTCTTTTACGGTTACAAACATAATGTTGGCAATACCAAATGCTCCCACGATCAGGCTTAAAATTCCAATGGCCCATCCACCAAGGTTTATGCTTCCAAATAAAGAACTCACATTATCACTGAATGCAGTAACCTGGTTGAGTGTAAAATTATCTTCCTGTTTTGGATTAAGCTTTCGAATTGATCGCATTACGCCTTCAAGTTCATCAGCTAAAGCAGCTGAACTAATCTTGTCTTTCCCTTTTACCATAATTTTTGGACGACTGTTTTCTTCATTAAATATTTGCCTTGCAAACCTGTAAGAACTAATTAAACATTGATCATAATCCCAGCCAATCATGGGGGTACCCATTTTTTTTATAACGCCTACAATGGTTGCTTTAATTCCTTTAATTTTAATTTCTTTACCAACTGCAAGTGCAGGGTTTAAAAATAAATTTTCTGCATTGATATATCCAATAATTGCTACCGGGCTACCTGAGGCAAACTCAGCCCCGGAAATAAAACGTCCATAGACCGTAGTTACAGGTTGAATGTCATTTTCTTCCTCGCTTACTCCAAATACTGTAACTCCCTGCAGGGCATAATCTTCATATTCAACCGTAACCCGCATATCAATTTCAAATGCAACATTACTAGTAAGATCGCTTCTTTGTTTTATTAAATTTACTTCTTCAAATTTTGGTTGAGGCCTGTTAATATATTTCCACCAGGGATAATCAGAGCCTCCCGCGTATTTCCATTTGTCAATATAAATAGTATTTGTTCCAAGACTCTTAATCTGATTTTGAATATTTGTTTCCAGGCTGTTTACTGTAGCAAGTACGCCTATGATACAAAATATACCAAACGAAATTCCTATTAGTGAAAGAGCAGTGCGCAATTTATTTACCATAAGTTCCTGCATAGTGAGCCGGAAAGAACTTCCCAATATGTTAAGCGTTTTGCGCATCAGGCAAATTTAATGTTTATATAGGAATGAGATATCATCTACATGGTAGGGTATGAGGTATCAAACCTGATTGTGTAATTTGCACGTTCTAAAAATAATTTGCTTTTGATTGCTGCAAAGGAAAATATCAGGCTTCAAAAAATAATTACCATCATAGCTCTTGTTTTATTTTTAGTAAAAATGGGTGCATGGTATTTAACCGGTTCGCTGGCAATACTTACAGATGCTTTAGAAAGTATTGTAAATATCGCTTCGGGTCTTTTGGGATTGTACAGCCTGTATATATCTGCAAAACCAAGGGATGTCGATCATCCTTACGGGCATGGTAAAATTGAGTTTATTTCTGCTGCTGTTGAAGGAACTCTTATAACTGCTACAGGATTTTTTATTATATACATATCTGCCGTAAGTTTTTTTCATCCTCATCATGTTGGTAAACTCGATTATGGAATCATTTTACTTGGAGCAACCGGGTTCGTAAATTATGCTGCAGGTGTAATGTGCGTAACAACAGGTAAAAAAAATAATTCATTACCATTAATTGCAAGTGGCAAACATTTGAAAACAGATACATATTCCACTGTAGGAATTCTGGCAGGCCTTGTATTAATTTATTTTACAAAACTTCAAATTTTCGACAGCATCATTGCCTGTATAGTTGCCATTATCATCATTTTCACCGGCTATAAAATTGTGCGTACATCCATTGCCGGCATAATGGATGAAGCTGATTTAAAGTTGCTCAATAACCTGGTGGATGTGCTTAATAAAAACAGGAGAGAGAACTGGATTGATTTACACAACCTCCGGTTTATAAAATATGGAAGTACGCTGCATTGCGATTGTCATCTTACAGTTCCCTGGTATTTAAATGTAAGTGAAGCCCATGCTGAGATTGAAGCATTGGCGACATTAATACGAAATGAATTCGGCGAAGCTGTGGAATTGTTTGTGCATTCTGATGGCTGCCAGGAATTTTCCTGCTCTATTTGTTCCAAACAAAATTGTCTTGTACGAAAACATGATTTTGAAAAAAAGGTAGTATGGACAATTAGAAATATTTCGAAAGATTCCAAGCATAAAATTTTTAGCTGATTAAGAAATGGAGCCCAGGTAAAGATTTTCCTTATGTTCAATATAGAATCAATTGTTGAAAGGATGCGGGATGGAAGTGAAAAGTCCCGATAGCTATCGGGATGCCGGACTTGAAATGTACAGCCCGAAATGTTGTTGGACAATGAACTAACGGTGACCGCCCCACGAAATTTTTTTTTCTTTTGCCAGGATTAAATTACTTAAAAAGTAAAGCAACCCCATAAGCTGCGCCAGCGGCAAGTGCACCAATGAGCATGACTTTTAGTGCACCGGATATTACCGGAACCCCGGTTATTTTACTTTTGAAGTATCCAAAAACAAAAAGACAAATTAGTGTTGCTATTACAGAAAATTTCAAAGCTTCTTTAGAATCATTAATAAAAAAATACGGGCTTAGTGGAATAATGCCGCCAATTATATATGATGCCCCAATATTGAGTGCGCTGTTTCTTGCTCTCTTAGGATTTGGCTCATCAAGCCCAAGTTCAAATTTCATCATGAAATCAACCCATTGTTTGGTGTCTTTTGCAATTTCTTCAGTTGCTTTGTTCTGAAGATCCTCGCTTAGACCTATATGTTGAAAAAATTCTTTTACCTCAAGTTTTTCCATTTCAGGAATACGTTTTACTTCTGCATATTCTCTTTTTAACTCACTGTCATAATGATCCTGTTCTGTTTTACCGGCGAGATAACCTCCAAGACCCATGGCTATTCCACCTGCAGCAATTTCAGCAATACCGGCGATCACAATAATTCCACTCGTTGCAACCGCACCGCTAAGGCCTGCTGCTAATGCGAAAGGAACTGTAAGTCCGTCGCTCATACCTATTACAACATCCCTTAACAAATCAGAGCTTTGTAAATGTTCTTCTGCGTGATGAAGGTGATAATCGGGCATTGATTAATTAGTTGATTGGTTAATTAGTTCAAAAGTTAAGAGCAATTCCTTCCTTAGAGGGGTTAGGGGGTTTTGTAAACTATTCGATAAATAACACCTTTATAATCGTCACTTACAAGTAATGATCCATCGCCTGCAACCTGAACATCAACAGGTCGTCCACTTACATCTTTTTCATTTTGAAGCCAGCCTTCAGCAAAAGGTACAGGATCATTTAGGTTTCCACTGGCATCCATTTTTCCTACAACAACCCTGTAACCTACAGGGATACTACGGTTCCAGCTTCCATGCTCAGCAATAAATATTGCATTTTTATATTCTGCCGGAAACATACTTCCTGTATAAAAACGCATACCTAATGAAGCAACATGAGCACCCAATCTTTTTGCCGGTGGTGTATAGTCGCTGCAATTTTTTCCTTTGCCAAATTCAGAATCTAAAATATTTCCCTGGTGGCAATATGGATATCCAAAATTCATTCCTGCCTGCGGTGCATTATTCAACTCATCACTGGGAATATCATCTCCAAGATTATCTCTGCCATTATCAGTAAACCAAAGTTGTTTCGTTATAGGATGCCATGCAAAGCCAACAGAATTTCTTATCCCTTTTGCAAAAATTTCAAAGCCTGTTCCATCAGGATTTATTCGTGTCATAGAGGCATAAGGGGCGGCCGGTTCACATATATTGCAAGGAGCACCTACAGGTACATACAATTTTCCATCAGGCCCAAAGGCTATAAACTTCATGCCATGATGCTGGTCGGTAGGATATTTATTGTACACTACCACAGGTGCCGGAGGATTATCCAATTTCGATTCAATATTATCCAGCCGGTATATTGTTGAAATAGTTCCAATAAAAAGATTGCCGTCTTTAAAAGCAACACCGTTAGGAGCTTTAAGGCCACTGGCAACTACATATATTTTGTCTGCTTTGCCGTCATGATTTTCATCGGTTAATGCCAATACATTGTTATCTGCATTGTTACCTATGAAGAGCGTACCGTTTGGTGAAACACACATACTTCTTGCTTTAGCCGCTTCTGCATAAACACTAATTTTAAAACCCGGAGGCAATTTTATTTTATCAAGATCATATTTTTTGAAGAGCTCATCATCGTTTTGTGAAACTGTTACAGCCTCTTTTTTTGTATCTGATTTTGCATCTGAAGTTTTATTATTATCACAGCCACTCATTAGACTAACGCTTGCGCAAGCAATTAATAAAATGATGGATTTTTTTAAAGATGAAATTGAAAAGAGCATAGTATTGTTTTATTGAATTAAGAATATTAAGACCTCACCCCAAACCTCTCCATCTTTCGACAAGCTGCGGAGAGGACTATTCTTCAGTAAAAGTATTTCAGAATATTATAAAATTAGTACAGTGCGGCTTTATTTGCTCATCTTTATTTTTAATAGATGTTATTTCACAAATGAAGCTGCCGGAAATTTTTATTTGGATGGAGCCTGCAGGAGAGTCATAAAACATTGTACCCGTTATTTATTCTTCCAGCAATTTTGACAAAAAAATTAAATCATTTTTTTTGTAAAGGCTAGTATCATTCATAAAACATTTACTAAATTCTTCCAGTAAGTGTTGAATGATGCGCCTGTTATCGAGCTGCTTAAAATAGGAAGGTGTGGGGGGAACAGAAATTTTTTTGAAATAATTTTCTACATCTTTATGCGAATAAATTTGCCCGTTAAGAGGGTCAATATAAAAATTTATTTTTTCACTTTTTTGCCTCGTGGGATTTGGAAAATTATAATCAATATCAAAATAGCCCAATATAAATTGCTTTGGAATATTGATCGCCCTTACCGGAATATCCAGAAGCTCACAAATAATGAGATACAGAATTCCATTGGTAATGGCATTCCCTTTTTTATTTTCTATTACTTTATTAATAAGAAAATCTTCCTGGAGGTCGTAAGCAACTTCATTGCCTTTCATTTTATAATAACTGTAAAGAATTCCTGTTATTACATTTATTTGCTCGAGAGGTGTAAGATAGCTGTTGAGCTCGAGCCAAATGTTCCTTCTTATTTTTTCTATCTCCTGCAAGGTAGTGGTAGTCACCATTTCAGGATACCTGTACCGGGCAGCAAGCAAAGCCCCCTGTAAGAGTTCGCATGATCCGTTTTTCCAGTTGGTGAAATCATTTACCAGATCTCTGAAATGAAGTTTATGGATCAGCATTTCAATTCTTCCCTGCACACTTTCATCAGGTGTATTTTCCCACAGGTGTTCAAGATTGGGAATGATGGCTCTGCCTAATGAAACAATGCGTTCACTTACCGAGCTGAAAACTTCTTCATCGGGATCATCAATAAGGTGGAAAAGGGCGGATATTTCTCTATTCTCCTGCATGTATAAACAGTTGCTGAAAATTTACATTGGTTAGGTAAAGATAGAAAGTTTATAAGTTTATAAAATCTGAAATTCAGAAATTATTGTTATCCCAAACTATGAACTACTATTTCTTTTTCTTCTTAGCCGCTTTTTTAACAGCTACTTTTTTATCAAATGCTTTTGGATCCTGTGCAATAATTATTTTCTTTACTTCATCTAATTCGATACTTGCTAATTCGTCGGGAGTATTTTTTCCTTTGCCGGTAAGCTTCAACATTTTTTTACCAAATCGTATGAAAGGGCCCCAACGTCCATTTTCAATGGCAATCTTTTCTTCGGGCCACCGCTTTATATAACGATTGGCTTCTTTGGCAATCTTTTTTTCAATCAATTCATTGCAGTCTTTTTGCGTGAGTGTATCAAAATTATAAGCCCTCGGTACATTTATAAAAAGATCGTTCCATTTAATGAAAGGTCCAAAACGGCCTTTCCCTTTTGTTATGGGTTTTTCATCATACATCCCAATGGGAGCATCTTCCACCTGCTTCGCATTAATAATTTCTATGGCTCTTTCCAAATCTATCTCAAGCAGCTCTTCACCTTTAGGAATAGAGATAAACTGCTCACCCAATTTTACATAAGGGCCAAATCTTCCAACATTAACAGAAACTTCAAGGCCATTATGCTCACCCAATGTTAAGGGGAGTTTAAACAATTCAAGTGCTTCATCTAAAGTTATTGTTTCGATACTCTGCGTAGCTTTCAATTTTGCAAACCTTGGCTTCTCTTCATCATCCTGTGCACCTGTTTGTACCATCGGGCCATATCTTCCCATTCTTGCAATCACAGGCTTACCACTTACAGGATCTGCACCCAATTCCCGCTCACCTTTTGCCCGCTCAGCATTTTCAAGCGTATGCTCCACATCTTTGTGAAAGGGCGTGTAAAAATCGCCAACCATTTTAGTCCATATTTGTTTTCCTTCTGCTATTTTATCAAACTCTTCTTCAATGTTGGCAGTAAAAGAATAATCCATCACTTCATCAAAATATTGCTTTAAAAAATCTGTTACAACAAGCCCGAGATCAGTAGGAAATAGTTTTGATTTTTCTGCGCCGGTAATTTCCTGTGTCGTTATTTTTTCAATGATATCATTTTGAAGTTTCACAATTCTTATCTCCCTTTTCACGCCGTCCTTATCTCTTTTTTCAACATAATTTCTTTTAACAATGGTGCTGATGGTAGGCGCATAAGTGCTTGGTCGCCCTATACCAAGCTCTTCAAGTTTTTTTACAAGAGAAGCTTCTGTAAACCTTGCTGGTGGCCGCGTAAATCTTTCGGTTGCCGTCATTTGTTCAAACTGCAATTGTTGATTTACTGAAAGGGGAGGGAGCCTGCTTTCGCTTCCCATAAACTCTCCGTCATTTTCATCATCATCATTTCCTTCATAATAAATTTTTAAAAATCCATCAAATTTTAAAACCTCGCCTGTTGCGGTTAGTTCATCTTCTGTAGTGCTGATTTTTATTTTAGCCGTTGTTTTTTCAAGAACTGCATCACTCATCTGGCTGGCAATTGTTCGTTTCCAGATGAGCTCGTATAATCGCCTTGTTTCCTCGTCATTAATAGTACTATCCTGTATCTCGGTTGGCCTTATTGCTTCATGGGCTTCCTGTGCACTTTCATTTTTATTTTTGTATTGGCGTAATTGAAGATATTTGTCGCCGTAAGTTTTGATGATCTCTTCCTGCATCTGGCCTTTTGCAGTTTCACTTAAATTAACGCTATCCGTACGCATATAAGTAATCTTTCCGCTTTCATACAGCTTTTGGGCAAGCAGCATGGTTCTGCTTACTCCATATCCAAGTTTACGGCTGGCTTCCTGCTGTAATGTCGATGTTGTAAAAGGAGGGGCTGGCGTGCGTTTACCAGGTTTTACCACAATATCTTTTACAGAATAAGAGGCGCCTTTACATTTTTCTAAAAATTTTTCAGCGTCTTCAATCGTGCGTTGTTTTCCATCTTCGGCTTTAAAAGAAAGCGTTTTGCCGTTACCGTTAGTTGCCGCCAGCAATGCCTCAATTTTAAAACTGCCGGCGGTTTCAAACTGGTTGATCTCTCTTTCCTTTTCAACTATCAATCTTACGGCAACACTCTGCACCCTGCCGGCGCTAAGACCTCCCTGCATTCCTATCTTCCTCCATAATACAGGGGAAAGCTCAAAACCTACCAACCTGTCGAGCACCCTGCGGGCCTGCTGGGAATTTACAAGGTTCATATTTATAAACCTTGGATTTTTTACTGCCTGTTGAATTGCTGATTTTGTAATCTCATGAAAAACTATCCGTTTGGTAGTTTTCGTATCAAGACCTAACACTTCGGCCAGGTGCCAGCTTATACTTTCTCCTTCACGATCCTCATCCGATGCGAGCCATACTTCATCAGCTTTTTTTGCAAGCTGCTTCAGTTCTTTTACTACTTTGGCCTTATCATCCGGAACTTTATAACGCGGTGCAAAATTATTCTTGACATCTATACCCATATCGTCTTTCTCAAGGTCGCGAATGTGGCCGTAACAGCTTTTGACTTCGAAATCAGTTCCAAGTATTTTTTCAATTGTTCTTGCCTTCGCAGGTGACTCAACTATCAATAAATTTTTCGCCATAATTATCTATTTATCTTCTCCGGCATCGTTTCAAAAAGGATAATGTATTTTCGTTTGCTGCAATATTAGCTTAAAAATTAAAAATGGAATCTTAAAAGCTAAACGGCAATTTGCTTATCCATGTTGCCTTCGCACTAATTCTTCTCATAAAATTATATGTATATTACAATAACCTTAGTCACTATTGTGTAGCTAAGAATATATTTCCAAATAAAACAATATTAATGAAGGTTGTAATTGTCGGCTCAGGGAATGTGGCATCAGTTCTAAGTGTATTAATTCAAAAAGGTGGCCATGAAATTGTACAGATAGCCAGCCGGAATGTCGATAATGCCAAAGCTCTTGCATCAAAATATAATGCAAGTGCCGTTTCATTAACAGAGTCTCAGTTTGCTCCGGCTGATATTTATATTATTGCCCTGAGTGATACTGCCCTGGATTCCATTGAAAAGATCACCGGTTTCAAAGACAAATTTATTGTTCATACTGCCGGCTCAGTTTCAATAAATGTACTTAAAAATAATTCATCAATCTACGGTGTATTATATCCATTACAAACACTTTCTAAAGTAGCTCAGCAAATTCCTGAAGTGCCTTTTCTTGTAGAAGGTAATACTAAAGAAACACTGCATAGAATAACGGAATTTGCCAGAAGCCTGTCAAATAATGTGATCATATCTAATGATGCGGAAAGGTTACATTATCATATTGCTGCTGTGTTTGTAAGTAATTTTACCAATCATCTCTATGCAATTACAGAAAATTTTTGCGAAAAGGAAAAAATTAATTTTAAAAATTTACTTCCTCTTGTAAACGAAGTTACTTCACGTATTAATTTTAATTCACCACGTGATGTGCAAACAGGGCCTGCTATACGGGAAGATATTTTTACCATCAACCGTCATTTACAAACGCTCTCTGTTCATCCTGATCTTAAATACCTTTATCTTAAACTTTCAGAAAGTATTTTAAAACTTTACGAAAAAAAGCGGTGAAGTCTATCATTCAAAGGTTTACGAAATTCGTAATAATTTCTATGCTGTAAAGTGTAGTTTTGCGCCGAAACGAGAAGATGATGTATAATGTAAAGTTTAAGTTTGAACAAAAAGGCCTTAACCCGGTAATAGTTAAAGACGTTGAACCCGATCAATCTATTTTAGAGGTTGCGCTTAAGAATGATATTAATCTTCATCACAATTGTGGCGGTGTATGTGCATGCAGTACCTGCCAGGTGTATGTTGAAATCGGCGAAGATCATTTGCCCGAAATTACTGACAGGGAAGAAGATTTTATAGACAGGGCTGTTAACCCCCGCTTGAATTCCAGACTCGGATGCCAATGTATATTAGATGATGGAAATGGAGAAATCGTAGTAACATTGCCAGATCAGACACAATTTTTAGGTGAATAATATTCAACCAAAACTCTTTCAATATTATTACAATGAATTATGAACCTCCTATTCACTGGATCGATTATGAAGATATTGCCATGCAGTTATATGAAAGATTTGGGAATGATTTTAGTGACAGCCACATTTACAGAATACGTTTCACAGACCTGCGTAAATGGGTTTTGGAAATTCCAAAATTCGCCGGTAAGCCTGAAGAAAGTAATGAAGGGCATCTTGAAATGATTCAAAGTAGCTGGGTATATGAATGGAGAGATAATCAAAAATAACTCCTTGCTGCTGACTTTTTACTGAAATTTTATGCCAATGAATATTCTTTCCCGCTTCCGGTTCGTAAAAGCTTTTGTGTTTGATATGGATGGAGTGCTTACTGACGGAAAGCTGCTTATTGAACATGGAGGGCAATGGTTACGTACGATGAATATTAAAGATGGCTATGCATTACAGTTAGCAATTAAAACCGGCTACAAGGTTGTTGTAATTTCAGGTAGTGAATCAGCACCTGTTGAAGAAAGACTTATAAAGCTTGGTATAACAGATGTATTTATGAAAGTAAATAACAAGGAAAGTTTTTTGAAGGATTATCTGTCCAGGAATAATATTTTGCTTAGTGAAATATTATTTATGGGAGATGATATACCAGATTATAATTGTATGATAATTGCAGGATTTGCATGTTGCCCTTGTGATGCAGCAGTTGAAATAAAACAAATATCTTCATACATTTCGTCTAAACGCGGGGGTTATGGTTGCGTGAGAGATGTAATTGAGAAAGTATTGAAATTGAATAATAGCTGGCCTCTGGAGACATCCATTCCTTCAACTTAAACAAGGTTAATAAAAATTTCTGAATGAATGTTCTCTCAGCATTTTTCAAACTGGTAAGGTGGCCCAACCTGCTTTTTATTGCTCTCACACAAATGCTCTTCAAATTTTTTATTTTGCGTTTTGTGTTTATTAATAATCCTTCAGGCTACGAAAACATCAGGCTGTCATTGCCTTTATTTTACTTGCTTGTATTTGCATCGGTTTGTATTGCTGCTGCAGGTTATATCATCAATGATTATTTTGATGTAAACATTGATCTTGTAAACAAGCCTTCGAAATTAGTTATAGACCGTTACATAAAAAGGCGCTGGGCAATCGTTCTTCATTTAGTTTTTTCATTTATAGGTTTTGTGTTGAGCTGTTTCATTGGTTATAAGCTTCGTAATTTATATATCCCTGTTTTTAATCTCTTCGCTATAGTTGGCCTTTGGTTTTATTCAACCACTTTCAAAAAAAAATTGCTAATCGGGAATGTATTAATATCCTTGCTTACAGCCTGGGTAATTTTGATTCTTACGGTTTCAGAATATACATTGCAGATAACGCCACATGATGTTTACCAGCAAAGACTTCTTAAACTTTCATTTATTTATGCAGGGTTTGCATTCATTATTTCTCTCATAAGGGAGGCAATTAAAGACATGGAAGATATGGATGGTGATATAAAATATGGTTGTGAAACGATGCCAATTGTGTGGGGTTTGCAGGTGTCAAAAGTTTATGTAGCCGTGTGGATCGTAGTAATTACCGCGTCTATAGCAGCCATGCAATTTTATGTAATACAATTGGGATGGTGGTTCTCAGCATTATTTTCTTTGCTTGCAATAATTATTCCTTTACTATGGGTACTTCGTAGATTGTATGCAGCGCACTCACAAAAAGATTTTCATAATTTAAGTACAACAGTGAAGTTGATAATGCTTACAGGTATTTTGTCTATGATCTTCTTTTAAAATTTTTATTCAGATGGAAATCCGAAAGATTATTTTAGCCTCTCAGTCTCCGCGTCGCAGGCAATTACTTCAATGGGCTGAAGTTTCTTTCGAAGTACATATCGCAGACACGGATGAAAGCTATCCGGATCATTTATCTCCTGCAGAAATTGCAATACATATTGCTTATAATAAAGCGATAGCTGTTAAAGAAAATATAGACAATAGTAGAACTAACGGAAACGTGTATCCGATCCTGGCTGCTGATACCATTGTAGTACTGGAAAATAAAATAATCGGAAAGCCATCCGGTCGTGATGAGGCCATAAAAACGCTTACAATGTTATCAGGCAAAAAACATTTGGTTATTACAGGCGTTTGTATTTTATCAGCAGAGAGAAAAATAATCTTTGCTGATGAAACAATGGTGGAGTTTCATGAACTTTCTCACGATCAGATTGAATATTATGTTGACAAATACAAGCCGTATGATAAAGCCGGCGCTTATGCAATACAGGAATGGATAGGTGTTACCGGCATTCGCTCTATTTCCGGAGATTTTTATAATGTTATGGGTTTACCCGTAAGCCGTGTCCTGAAAGAATTACATGCATTAGGATAAACAGGATATTTTTTTTAATTTCCTTCATTAACTTAATTTGGTGATGCAGGAAGATCTTTTGCAATACATCTGGCAGTTTCAATATTTCAATACTTCGGGGCTGCTTACATCATCGGGAGAAACTATTCAAATAATTTATCCCGGCAGTCACAACAATAACCAGGGCCCCGATTTTACAGATGCAAAAATAAAAATTAATCAAACTATATGGGCGGGAAATGTAGAGCTGCATATCAATTCATCTGATTGGAATTTACACAACCATTCTTCAGATTCAAATTTTAATAACATTATCCTTCATGTGGTGTGGAATCATGATAACACAATAAAGGATATTAATGGGAATGATTTACCCACGTTTGAACTTAAAAGCAGGGTTTCAAAATTACTCCTGGATAGGTACAGAGAGTTAATGGCAGCTTCTTATTTCATTCCATGTGAAAGCCAGGTACGCCAGGTAAATGAACTTACACTTACTAACTGGAAGCAGAGACTTATTGCTGAAAGGCTGATTGCAAAATCCGGAAGTATATTGTCAATTTTAAATGAAACAAATTTTCATTGGGAAGAAACATTCTGGTGGCTCATTGCTGCAAATTTTGGGCTTAAGGTAAACAGCGATTTTTTTCAAAGCATTGCAAAAACATTGCCTGTCGCAATTTTAGCAAAACATAAAAACAGGATTCAGCAAATAGAGGCATTATTATTTGGACAGGCAGGTTTACTTAATTCAACATTTCAAGATAAGTATCCTCTGATGCTTCAAAAGGAATATAGATTTTATCAAAAAAAATACAAATTAAAAACACTGGATGGCGAACTGTTTTTTTTAAGAATGCGTCCCGCTAATTTTCCAACAATAAGGCTGGCGCAGCTTTCTATGCTTATTCATGAAAGTGAGCATTTGTTTTCAAAAATCAAAGATGCATCTTCTTTGAAAGAAATAAAACAAATGCTGGATGTAAAAGCGAATGATTACTGGCACTACCATTATATTTTTGATCAGGAATCTGATTACAAAGAAAAGACACTTGGCGATCAGATGATTAATAACATCATCATCAATACTATTGTCCCTATACTTTTTGCTTATGGAATACATCATAGTGAGCAGGTGTATAAAGACAAAGCAATAAAATGGCTGGATGAGCTTTCACCGGAAAAAAATATAATAACAAAAGGATTTGAAAATCTTAATTTTTCCAATAAAAGTGCATTAGATTCCCAGGCGCTTATTCAACTTAAAAATGAATATTGTGATAATAAGCTATGTCTTCATTGTGCCATTGGAAATTCGTTGTTGAAGAGAAGTGTATAACAATAAATAGTTGCTAAATTGTTTTATTGTCAAAGATAAATTATCCCTGGGTTTTTATAAAGTTTTCTTAAATCTAAACTGTCTAAACAACGGACCTTTTCATTCCCAGTTATAACTTACCACCAATGCGATGTCCGGGTGAATGCTTTTCATTACAGGACAATTGTCGCCGGTTTTCTCCAAAATTTTTCTACTTTTTTCATTTTCATTCGCTGGCAGATTTATTGCCACCTCTATTTTACCAACCCTGCGTGGATCGCTAAGCATGTGTTTGGTTACATCAGCTTTTGCGTTGGTAATATCTACTTCTAATTCTCCTGCTTTTATTGCCATAGTCGTAAGCATGCAGGTAGCTAACGAAACACACAATAGATCAGTGGGAGAAAATTTTTCGCCCTTACCACGGTTATCAGTGGGCGCATCCGATTCAATAATAGTTCCACTTTGAATGTGCTGAGCTGCACAACGTAAGTTTCCGGTATATACTATTGATGCAGTCATTGTATATTTTTGTATAAATTTACACAAGTAAATATCAATAATTACATGCGAAAAATAATCTTCATAATTTTTATTATCTCTGCTTCTTGTGGGGCATCGGCGCAGAAATCAAAAAAACAAAGACAACAGGAAAAACGTGCGCATATAAACAATCTCATTAAAGAAGAAGAAGAAGGTGTCATTGCTTATAAAAAAAGTTTTGTGTTTGGGGGCAAACTTATAAGTGATGGCTATGGAGTTTTCTTTGAATTGGGACGGCAAAATTCAGTAAAGAAATCAACATTATACCAGCTCGAAATCAGCGAACGAAAAAATGTAAAAGAAGATAAGCAAAGTAATCCTTTCATTAACTCTATACCTTTTATTTATGGTAAGGAAAATTTTTTTTATCCTGTTAAGCTTGGGGTTCAGCAACAAATTCTTTTTGGTAATAAATCAAATAAAAATGGGGTAAGCGTTACCGGAAATTATGGAGGAGGTTTATCGCTGGCGTTATTAAGGCCTTATTATGTACAGGTACAAAAGGGAAATGAATTTGTATACGTGAAATACAAGTCATCTGATAGCTCGATTTTTTTAGACCAGCCACAGGGAGGACCTACGTTTGGTAAGGGCTGGAGTGAAATTACTGTAACTCCGGGATTGTATGCAAAAACTTCTGTGCGATTTGATTATGGCAGTTACAATGAAATTGTTTCGGCAATCGAAGTAGGCATAACCGGGGAGTTTTATTCTAAAAAAATTCCTATACTTGTTCAGGTTCCTCAAAAGCAGTTCTTCTTTAGCGCATTCGTTGCAATTTTATTTGGTAAAAGAAAATAAACTGCATTTACTATTATCATTATTCAATTTCTTAAAGTCAATATATTTTAATGAGTGAAGAAATTTTATCATTGCCGGAAGCAAAGATTAAAAAGCCATCATGGCTTCGTGTAAAATTACCGGTTGGTGAAGATTATAAGCATGTGAGAAATTTGGTTGATACTCATAAATTACACACCATTTGCGAGAGTGGAAATTGTCCTAACATGGGTGAATGCTGGGGAGAAGGTACGGCCACTTTTATGATACTAGGAAATATATGCACCAGGAGTTGTGGCTTTTGTGCAGTGGCTACCGGCCGCCCTCTTGCAGTAGATTGGGACGAACCCCAACGGGTTGCAGAAGCTATCCATTTAATGAAAGTGAAGCATGCAGTAATTACTTCCGTTGACAGGGATGAAATTAAAGACGGCGGTTCTGTCATCTGGTATAATACCATCAAAGCTGTGCAGGCTTTAAACCCTTCAACTACATTGGAAACACTTATTCCCGATTTTAAAGCAGAAGAAGACAACATCCAAAGAATTATTGACGCGGCTCCCAATGTTGTAAGCCATAATATAGAAACGGTAGAGCGTTTAACCCGTACCGTTAGAATACAGGCAAAGTACTGGCGCAGTATGAAAACTCTACAAATTTTAAAAAAAGGCGGCATGCGAACCAAAAGCGGTATAATGCTGGGGCTTGGTGAAAAAAAAGAAGAAGTGATGCAAACAATGAACGATCTCCGGGAAAGTGATGTTGATGTGATTACGATTGGTCAATACCTTCAGCCTACAAAAAAACATTTGCCGGTATACCGTTTTGTACATCCTGATGAATTTGCAGAATTCAGGGAAATCGGTTATGAACTTGGCTTTGATTATATAGAAAGCGGGCCATTGGTTCGTTCTTCTTACCATTCAGATAAACATGTTATAAAAGGCTGGGGCAGGGAGAATTGGTTAAAAGAAAAAATGCCTGTTAATTAAAAGACTTTCATGAATGAAGATGTAAGATGGAAACAGCGCTTTGAAAATTACAAAAAAGCCCTTAATCTTTTACAGGAATTGGCAGAACAGCCTATAAGAAACAGAGCAGAAACTGAAGGAATGATTCAGCGTTATGAGTATACCTTTGAATTAGCATGGAAAGTTTTAAGAGATTATTTGCAGCAAGGTGGAGTTATAGTAAAATTGCCCAGGGAAACAATCAAAGAAGCATTTTCTTATGGAGTTATACATGAAGGAACAGTTTGGATGGATATGCTGGAAACCAGGAATATCATGTCACATACCTATGATGAGGAGAACTTTAATGCGGCAACTGAAAAGATTATAAACACTTATTTGATTGAATTTATTGCACTAAAAAAATGGTTACTTCAAAAAATATAAATGAATTTGGGATACCTCAGGAGATATTAAATATGATTCTAAATTCATTTTCTCAATTTAACGAAATTGAAGAAGCTATACTGTTTGGGAGCCGGGCTAAAGGCGCAGCGGAGATTGGCTCTGATATTGATATTGCTCTTATAGGCAGAGATATAAATTTTCAAACTACTCTGCGCCTTTCTTCATTATTGAATGAAGAATTACCTATTCCTCATCACGTTGATCTTGCAAATTATAATATCATTTCCAATCAAAATTTAAAAGATCACATTAATCGTGTAGGTAAAAAAATTTATACTAAGCATTTGTAAAAATAATGGCGGGCAAATTATAATTACTCCTGTTATTTTTGTTCCTGCTTTGTTTCCCATACCAAGGCACTTGCACCTAATATCGCTGCATCAGATTCTTTTAATTCGCTAAACAATAATTTTACTTTATTTTGAAAAATAGGAAGCAGATTTTTTTCCATGCTTTTTCTAACCGGGTCCATTAGCATCTTTCCTGCTTTAATAACACCACCAAATAAAATAATTGCTTCCGGTGAGGAAAACATAACAAAGTTTGCAAGGGCCTCTCCAAGTATCTGGCCCGTAAATTTAAAAACTTCTTTTGCGATTTTATCACCTTTTGCCGCAGCTTCATAAACTGCTTTTGCATCAATCTTATCATGAGAAGTTTTTCGTAAAAGGCTTTCAGTATTTACTCTTTCATCAAGTAGTTCTTTTGCTGTAATGGCAATTCCTGTTGCAGACGCATAAGTTTCCAGGCTGCCCTTCATACCTGTACCCCAATGAAGACGGCCACCGGGCCTTATGATTGTATGGCCTAATTCACCGGCAAAACCATCATGTCCATAGATCAATTCGCCGTTAGCAATAATTCCACTGCCAACCCCGGTGCCCAATGTAATCATAATAAAATCACGCATTCCACGGCCTGCGCCATACATGAGCTCGCCAACTGCCGCAGCATTTGCATCGTTAGTAAGAGAGCAGGGTTTTTTAAATTTTTTGGTTATCAGGTTTGCAAGTGGAATAATTCCTTTCCAATGCAGGTTAGGGGCATACTCAATAGTGCCGCTATAGTAATTGCCATTGGGAGCGCCTACGCCAATTCCTTTTATAAGCTCATCTCCACCAATTTCTGCAATAGCGGGTTTAAGTTCCTCATACAATTGATCAATAAATTTTTCAACATTTGTATGGGTGTTGGTAACTATATCGCCCCGGTTAGAAATCTCACCGCGGTGGTTTACAACTCCAAATTTAGTAGTAGTACCTCCAACATCAATACCAATTGCATATTCCAACGGCGACTCCATATTTTTAATTTATTCTTTTTCTAATTTTTATAAACTTATTGTATGTATTAGTTCATTAAATAAATACGCTGGTATAATTTATTCTGGTTTATAACATGACCCTTTAAACTTAGTGGCTACCTTTACTTTCGATAGCATCGTAATCAATTCCCTGAGATTTCAAAATAGATTTAGCCCGTATGGCATAAAATGCTAAATAAAGAAAACAAGCTACCCCAACAATATAGGATAATTGAATTCCTATAATTGAAGGAGATGCGATGTATCCCTGAAATACACTAATAAAGCCACCACCCATTATCATCATAATTAAGAAATTAGATCCTTCACTGGTATGCTTGCCTAAACCTGCTACTGCCAAAGTAAAAATACAGGGCCATAATGTTGAGCAGAATAATCCAACACTTATGAAAGCGTACACACTTACAAGACCATCTGCTGCCATACCAATTATTAAAGAAGTAATGGCTAAACAGGAAAAAATCAACAATTGCCTTGCAGGATTTCCTTTACTTAACAGATCTCCTATAATCAATACAATAATTATGAATGCATAAATATAAAAAGGAGTTATATCGTGATTAGCAATTTTATTAATAATAAGAAATACAATAAAAGCAAGATAAGGCGTTACAAAGCGAAGTATTTTTTTTGTACCCATTTTAATATCAAATGCTCCTATAGAGCTTGTCCATCTTCCAATCATAAGACTTGCCCAGTATAGAGAAACAAAGGGGGCAATATTTTCTGTAGGGAATGCAATGCCACCTGCTGCGATGGCGCTGCTGGTATTCGTAACGATATTGTTATTGAGCAAAAGCAAATGTTCTTTCATAAATTCAGGCAGGTTACTTGCAGTGGAAACTTCTACACCCACATAAATAAATATAGCTGCCATGCCCAGTGCAAGTTGTCCATAACTCACTGCATTTTTTCTTACGGCAGAAGGAATTTTATATTGCTGGGGGATGTCAGTAGGAGTTGCAACAATACTATCATCATCCTCCTGTGATTCTATCTTATTTGGAAGTTTTGAAAATTTAAAAATAATCGCAACTATTAAAAACAGTACACCTAAAATGAGATAAGGCGTTTTAACAGCGCCAATGCTCGCCACATTTGGAGTTCCGCTTACAGCCAATTTGCCAAATATGGCAAAGCTTACAATTACTGGCCCAATGGTAGTTCCAAAATTATTAACCCCCCCGGCGAGACTTAATCTTTGTGAACCGGTTTTAGGGTCTCCCATTGAGATTGCCAGGGGATTGGCAGCAGTTTGTTGTAAAGAATATCCTAATCCAATTATAAACAAACCTGAAATTAATAAAGGAAATGATGCATTATCAGCAGCAGGGTAAAAAAGCAAAGCACCAACAGCAGAAATTACGAGGCCTAACGCAATACCATTTTTGTACCCGATTCTATTTAAAATATCACCACCCTTTGTGGCTTTTGAAATAAAATAATAAATGATGGAACCTACAGTATAAGCAAAATAAAATGCAAAAGAGATCATTTGCGATTGCCATTGTTCAAGGTGTAATTTTTCTTTGAAAACCGGGATCAAAATATCATTGCTTGCAGCTACAAACCCCCAGAAAAAAAATACGGTAATTAAAATACCAAATTGTGACCATTTTGTCTTTTGAGTCATTTACAATCGTTTTAAAATGAAATTAATTTTTTAATGAGGAGTTGAAAGTAGATGAAATTTCTCAAGGTATCAATTTTCATTAATAATTTTTTAATAGGAAAATGATGCTTAATTTGAAGCGACTTTTATGAGCGTATGGAAATAATTCATGTAAGTGCCGAATGTTACCCTGTTGCCAAGGCTGGCGGCCTTGGTGATGTGGTGGGTGCATTGCCAAAATATCAAAACAAGCTGGGGCATATTGCCAAGGTAGTAATGCCCATGTACCGCACAAAATTTTTGTTTGAGAACAGCTTTGAAGTTGTACATAAAGGTGCATTCGGGCTCGCCAATTACTGGTTTGATTATACAATTATTAAAGAAACGAACAATGTTACTGGCTTTGATTTATACCTTGTAGATATTTATGGTTTGCTTGATCGTGAAAAAATTTATGGCTATGATGATGATTCCCTCAGGTTCACAGCTTTTCAAATTGCTGTAGTAGACTGGATAAGTAAATGGAATCATCATCCTGAAATTATTCATGTTCACGATCACCAGGCAGCTCTTATACCTTTTATGATGCAGCACTGTTATGCTTACCGGCATTTATCATATATTAAGACTATACTTACCATTCATAATGCTCAATACCAGGGCTGGCTGGGATGGGATAAATCTAATTACATTCCTCACTGGGATTCATGGAAATCAGGATTACTAGAGTGGGAAAAAACAATTAATCCTCTTGCCAGCGGTATTAAATGCGCTGCAAAAATTTCAACCGTTAGTCCGGGTTATCTTGAAGAGTTACGGCATGAAGCCAATGGCCTTGAAAAATTATTCGAATATGAAAGAGGAAAATGTTATGGTATATTAAATGGCATTGATGCTGATGTATGGAGTCCTGAAGATGATATTTATATTGAAGAAAAATTTGACATAGA
Organism: Ginsengibacter sp.; assembly: GCA_040005535.1. GTDB lineage: Bacteria > Bacteroidota > Bacteroidia > Chitinophagales > Chitinophagaceae > Ginsengibacter. The sequence continues at coordinate 24,611 of JBDTYU010000281.1, forward strand.
AAACTTTAAGGCTAAAAAAGCTATCAATAAAAAAGTATTATGCGACCAGTTCAACCTTGATGAAACCAAGCCACTCATTGTTTTTATAGGAAGATTAGTGGGGGAGAAGGCTGCTGACCTCTTACCATCAGCAATCAGCGATTCTATTTATAATATGGAAGGTAAAATGAATTTTCTCGTTTTAGGAAGTGGTGATCCGTCTGTTGAACATGACCTGCAAAATTTAAGAAGTCATTTTCTTGGATACTATAATTCACAGATTGGATATAACGAAAAACTAAGCCACCAAATGTATGCAGGGGCAGATTTTTTATTAATGCCCAGCAGGGTTGAGCCTTGCGGGCTTAACCAGATGTATGCCATGCGATACGGAACAATACCCATTGTTAGAAACACGGGAGGCCTTAAAGACACTGTAAAGGATTTCGGTAACGAAGGAGGTTATGGTATTTGTTTCGATAATGCTACGGTATGGGATATTTCTTATTCAGTTCATCGTGCGGTGCAATTATATGAACAACGGGAACGGGTAAACGCAATTAGAAAATATATTATGCAGATTGATAACAGTTGGGAAAGAAGTGCAGAAATATATATTAATCTTTATAATTCTTAAAGGATATTTTGAGTAATAAAATAGAAATTATATTTTTAGAGACATCAGGAAATTTTTATTTATAGCGCTCAGTTCAAAATAATAAAACTTAATACTATGTCGATAAGTAAGTCATTAATCGCAGTAATACTTGGCGGGGGCGCAGGTTCACGTTTATATCCCCTTACAGCCAGCAGAAGTAAACCTGCGGTGCCTATTGCCGGTAAATACAGGCTTGTGGATATTCCTATATCTAACTGTATCAATTCTAATATAAACAGGATATTCGTTCTTACCCAATACAATTCTGCTTCATTAAATAAACATATTAAAAACACTTACCAGTTTAGTGCCTTTAGCACCGGCTTTGTTGATATTATGGCAGCAGAGCAAACACCGGATAACCCACAATGGTTCCAGGGAACTGCCGATGCTGTACGCCAGTGCCTGAGACATTTGGAGAGTAATGAATTTGATCATATACTTATTCTATCCGGCGACCAGCTTTACCAGATGGATTTTGCAAACATGTTTCGTACTCATGAAAAAAACGGTGCAGACATCACTATTGCCACTATACCAGTTACTGAAAAAGAAGCTACAGAATTTGGTATTCTAAAATCAGATGATGATCATAAGATAACATCATTCATTGAAAAGCCGGGGTATGATAAACTTCCTGATTGGCTAAGCGATACAGGACAAATTATGCATAGTTTGAACAGAAATTATCTTGCATCAATGGGTATTTATCTTTTTAAAAGAGAAATATTATTTGAATTATTACAGAACCATCATAAGGATGCCACAGATTTTGGAAAGGAAATTATTCCTCATTCTATTGAAAACCATAAAGTATATAGTTTTCAGTATGATGGTTACTGGACTGATATTGGAAATATTTCTTCGTTTTTTGAAGCCAATCTTGCGTTGACTAAAGATATTCCCCCATTTAATTTCTTTGATAATTCAAAAAGAGTATATACCCGTTCCAGGATGTTGCCCCCTGCAAAAATTAGTGGGTCTTCTTTAAAAAACACGCTGGCTGCTGATGGTTGTATTATTCATGCAGAGCGTATTGAAAGTTGCGTTATTGGAATAAGAACCAGGATTGGCCATGGTACGACTGTGATCGATTGTTACCTGATGGGCAGTGATTATTATGAAACACTTGAAGAAATGGCCTATGGTGCAGAACGCGGATTGCCTAAACTCGGCATAGGTGATAACTGTTATATCAAAAATGCAATTGTTGATAAAAATTGTCGTATAGGCAACAACGTTAGAATAAACGGTGGTAGTCATCTTGGAGACACTGATCATTCATTGTATACCGCTAAGGATGGTATTGTAGTTGTAAAAAAAGGCGCTATAATCCCGGATGGATTTACAATTTGACAAATTGTATTAAAGCATGATTAATCTTAGTGCAATGAATAAATTATTTTCTTTAACCGGCTTTTTATTTTGTTATTAACTTCCGGTGCTTCCACAGTAAGTAATTATAGCGGCAGTACTTTTTTGAAGGATACAGAATATATTGAAAGTTATGTATTATTAATGATTCGCTAATTACTATATTTTTATCAAAGTGTAATTTGTTACACAACATCTCTACTAATCAATTGCTATGTCATCAGAACTCACATCTTCACGACAACGCCTCACATTCCGACAGATTTTAAATATGAGTTTTGGATTTTTTGGAATACAATTTGGCTTTGCATTGCAGAATGCTAATGTATCACGCATTTTTCAAACTCTCGGCGCAGAGATTGATAAAATAGGAATTTTATGGATTGCCGCACCTCTTACGGGTTTGTTAGTTCAGCCGATCATTGGTTATTTAAGCGACAGAACCTGGCATCCGAAGTGGGGACGCAGAAGACCATTCTTTTTCGTTGGAGCTGTACTTTCTTCATTTGCTCTTTTCTTAATGCCTCAGTCAACAGTGCTATGGATGGCAGCAACATTATTATGGGTTCTTGATGCATCTATCAATATTTCTATGGAACCTTTCCGTGCATTCGTTGGAGATAAGTTGCCTCCATCACAAAGAACCACAGGATTTGCCACGCAAACTTTTTTTATAGGATTGGGAGCTGTAATTGCCTCTCTCTTACCTTACATTTTTACAAACTTTTTTCATATAAGTAATACCGCTGCACCTGGTGTAGTTGGCGACTCAGTGAAATATTCATTTTATATAGGAGCCATTGTATTTCTTTCTTCTGTATTGTGGACTGTCTTTACAACCAAAGAATTTCCTCCGGAAAATATGGAAACGTGGGCCGAAGAAAAGTTACGGACAAAAGGTATTTACCATGGGTTTGCTGAAATTACAAGAGGAATTTTTAAAATGCCGCCAACAATGCTGCAGTTAGCAGTAGTACAATTTTTCACATGGCTTGCTTTTTTTGCTATGTGGATTTACACTACTTCAGGAATTGCACAAAATACTTTCGGCACTGCAGATACTACTTCCAAAGCTTTCCAGGACGCGGGAGATTGGGTTGGGGTTATGTTCATGGTGTATAATGGCGTGTCTGCTATAACTGCGTTTATGCTTCCCGTTATAGCAAAAAAAATAGGGAGAAAATATACGCACATGATTTGCCTCATTATTGGCGGTACAGGACTAATATCAATGTTCTTTATTAAATCACAATATATGCTTCTTGTGTCTATGGTTGGTGTAGGACTGGCATGGTCTTCAGTGTTAACGATACCTTATGCTATTTTAGCGGGGGCGTTGCCACCAAATAAAATGGGATTTTATATGGGTGTATTTAATTTCTTCATTGTAATACCACAAATAGTTGCCGCCGCTATACTTGGATTTTTTGTAAAACATTTATTTCATGAACAGGGAATTTATGCTTTGGTTATTGGAGGTATTTCTATGATCATAGCTGGTTTTTTATGCTTTATAATTAAAGATAATGATGCAGAGAAAGTGGTAGAACCAGTAAAGACTTCAAATATTTATGTGCAATGAAATTTTTTTATTTGATCTTACTTTTTGCTTTTTATTTTTTGCCTTCTGCTTTTGGCCAATCACAAGATATCAAATGCTATCCGACAAACTGGTGGACAGGGATGAAGTGGAATAAAGTGCAGATAATGGTTCATGGAAAAAATATAGGAGGGAGTGGCCGTCGGTTTGCATTTACGAATTACCCAGGAATAAAAGTAGTTAACACTGAAAGCGCTGAAAATCAGAATTACTTATTTGTCAATATTGAAATAAGTAAATTGGCAAAACCAGGTAAAGCCGTTTTTAAAATTAATAATGTTGATCTTACCATTGCGGAATTTAATTTCGAACTAAGACCCCGCCGCAAGGGTAAAGGTTCTTCTTACGCACAAGGAGTTACATCACGAGATTTTATTTATTTAATAATGCCGGATCGTTTTAGTAACGGCGATCCTTCCAACGATAAGGTAGCAGGCATGAGGGATCAGTCACTCAACCGCGATACAGTTTTTAACCGCCATGGTGGCGATTTACAAGGCATCACAAATCATTTAGATTATTTGCAATCATTAGGAGTAACAACTCTTTGGCTTAATCCTGTTATAGAAAATGACATGCCCAACAGAAC
>JBDTYU010000282.1:0-5144 GCA_040005535.1 Ginsengibacter sp.
ACAGGTTATGGAGCCGAAGGAATGTTTGGCGCCCGAAGCAATGTCGCTATTGATAAAAATGGAATGGTAATTTTTGACAGGAGTGATATTAAACGCTATCGCCAGTGGTATCTTTCGCCTGATGTGGATTTTACAAAAATAAGGACCAATAAGAAAGGATTAAAGCTTTTGTTTTTTTTCCTGGATGCTGTGAAATTTCCTGCACCTGCTCTTGAATTTTCCAATGGAAATTTTAAAGGACATTGGATTGTATTTTAAGAAGCCCCTAACGCCCTGAATAGCCCCTAACCCCGAACTTGCTAAAAGAAAAGAATCAATAAATTTCATAGCCCCAGAATATTGTCCTTCCCCTTCTGGGAAGGGATGGGTTGGGGCTTTTCCCTTCGGGAAGGGGTTGGGGATGGGCTTAGTCTTGCTCCCAATATTTCATCTCCTTTAGTTTCTACAATTATCTTTTCGTCAAGCGCAGTGGAAACAGAAAGTCCTACATAATCCGGAGACACCGGAAACTGTTTATGGCTTCTTTCAACCAAAACCAATGTTTGTATTTTTTTTGGATAAAAATCAAGGAATGGTTTCAATGCATATAATAATGTCTTACCGGTATTGGCAACATCGTCGGTTATAATAATTACTTTGTCTTCAAAATTAAATTCGCCGGGGATAGAAATGTTTTTTGGATTTCTTTTATCTATACTTATTTCGATTACTACAATTTCTCCTTTGAAAATATCCTGCAGAAAAGTTTTTATTTTACGGGCAATAATCACCCCGCTATCTTTTATTCCTGCAATCATTATTTGTTGCTCATCAATATTGTGTTCAACAATTTCGTAAGCCATGCGTTGCATTTTTTTTCGGGCTGTATCTGCAGAAAGAATAAAATTTTTGTGGGGCATATTTTATATTTTGAATGAAAGTAAATACTCCAGGGTATTTGGACAATTAAACCCGCAAACCATTAACTTTAGCAACATATATTATGTTATGCAAATTCTTCAGCAAATTCTTTTCATAATTCTTACGGGCAGTGCTATCACATTGTTTGCTAAAAAAGCGAAGGAAATATACCACAATATAAATTTAGGCAGAGATGAAGATATATCTGATAATAAGAGCGAGCGCTGGAAGAATCTACTGTTGCTGGCTTTGGGGCAAAAGAAAATGTTTCGCTACCCGCTTGTAGGTATTATGCATTTCGTGATTTATGCCGGGTTCGTTATTATTAATATTGAAGTGTTGGAAATAGTTTTGGATGGTGTTTTTGGTATGCACCGCATGTTTGCTAATACCCTTGGTGGGTTTTACATTTTTGTTATTGACTTTTTTGAAATATTAGCTATCGGTGTTTTACTGGCCTGTGTTATTTTTTTAGTAAGAAGAAATGTATTGAAATTGAAACGATTCATGAAGCATGAACTCGATGGATGGCCGCGTACTGATGCCAACCTGATTTTAATTATTGAAATTATTTTAATGAGTTTATTCCTAACCATGAACTCTGCCGACAGGGCTTTACAATTGCAGGGAAATGAACATTACTTAAATCATGGTAATTTTATTTTATCGGGTTTATTTGCTGCACCAATACAACATTTATCTTCTTCGACATTGATTGGCGTTGAGCGCACATGCTGGTGGCTGCACATTACAGGGATTTTTGCATTTTTAAATTACCTGCCTTACAGCAAACACTTTCATATTTTATTGGCGTTTCCAAATACATACTATAAGCCTCTCGGGCCAAAAGGCCAAATGGAAAATATGGAAAGCGTGGAAAAGGAAGTACAATACATGTTTAAGCCGGAACTTACGCCAGCTAACGGAGAGGCACAAACGCAAAATCCGATGGCTATCGGATTTGGTGCAAAAGATATTTTTGATTTAAGCTGGAAGAGTTTATTAGACGCATATACATGCACCGAATGTGGAAGGTGCACTGCTGCCTGCCCTGCTAACCTTACAGGTAAATTACTCAATCCAAGAAAAATTATGATGGATACACGTGACCGGATGGAAGAAGTGGGAAGGAACATCAGGCATAACAAAACTTTTACTGATGATAAGAAAACTTTGTTACATGATTATATAACGACTGAAGAATTAAGAGCATGCACTACCTGCAATGCCTGTGTAGAAGAATGCCCGGTAAGCATAAATCCTTTAACGATTATTCTCGAGCTTCGCCGTTCATTGGTTATGGAGGAGAGCAATGCACCTGCTGAATGGAATAATATGTTCAGCAACATAGAAAATAATTTTGCTCCATGGAAATTCAGTCCTGATGATAGAGATAAGTGGGCAGAAGAATTGAAAATTGATAATTAGTAATGGAAAAACTTACAATATTTATTCTTAAGTATACATAGACATTTCTGATCCTCACTTCCTATGTCAAACATCGTCTTGCGTACATTTTAAAAACTTCTTTTCCCATCAAAATTTTCCAACTCTTTAGCAACTGCATTTAAAAAAGTTGAGCCTAATGAACCGTCAATAATGCGATGGTCGTAGCTTAATGAAATGTACATCATGTGCCTTATGGCAATGCTGTCGCCTTGTTCTGTTTCAATAACAACGGGACGTTTTTTTATTGCACCTACAGCCATAATAGCAACCTGGGGCTGGTTGATTATAGGCGTACCCATGATGCTTCCAAATGTACCAACGTTCGTAAGTGTAAAAGTTCCACCGGCAGTATCATCTGGTTTAAGCTTATTCGTACGGGCGGCATTGGCAAGGTTATTAACCTGTTTGGTAAGCCCGGTTAAATTTAATTGATCGGCGTTTTTTATTACGGGCACAATTAAATTACCGTTTGCAAGCGCAGTAGCCATTCCCATATTAATATCTTTCTTTACAATGATGCGGTCTACATCTACACTGCTGTTGAGTAACGGATATCTTTTAATACACTTAATAATTGCTTCAATAAACAATGGAGTGAATGTTATTTTTTCTCCTTCACGTTTTTCAAATTCTTTCTTTATTTTTTCACGCCATAAAACAAGATTCGTTACATCACATTCAGCAAAGCTTGTAACATGAGCGCTTATGTTTTTACTATCCACCATGTGCTTTGCAATCATCTTGCGCATGCGGTCCATCTCAATAATTTCTACATTCCCTGTAAAGACAGCAGGTGAGCTGTATTCCTGTTTTTGAGGAGCAGAAGGAACTTCGTGAACGGTAGTGGTGGCAGTTGTTTCAGTATATTTTTGCTGTGGCTTATTTTTCCTGTTTTCAAGAAAAGACATAATATCTTTTTTGCTTACCCTGCTATCCTGCCCTGTTCCTTCTATATGCTCCAGTTCATTCATAGAAATACCTTCACTGGCCGCAATATTCAATACCAACGGAGAATAAAAACGAATACCCGTAGTGTTGTTTGATGAAGTTTTTTCTGAAGGCTGATATGGAATGTCTTCAACAAGACTGGCTTCTTCATAACCACCGGCTTCGTGTGAAGAAGGCTTATCAATTACAGGAGATTCATTGTTTAAAGTCGCATTACTTTCAGTATTTATCCTGGCGATCACTTTACCGATTGGCACGACATCATTTTCATTAAAAAATATTTCTGTAATAACTCCGTTGGTAGTTGAAGGTACTTCACTATCAACTTTATCAGTGGCAATTTCCAGAATGGTTTCATCCTGTTCCACTTTATCGCCGGGCTTTTTAAGCCATTTGAGAATGGTGGCTTCCATGATGCTTTCTCCCAACTTGGGCATTATTAAATCTACCAGGCTCATATAATTATTTTAAATGTATCAGTTGATTGATACGCCTCAAAATTAAGTAAAAACGCCAAGTTAAAATGGAAAGTATCTTGCTGGCATTTTTTCAGAAATATACTTGTGTCTGATTATATTTTAATGCGTTAATATAAATTTTCTAAGAAAATTGAGCGCAACAAATGCAGTTACTTCAATATTTCTCTCCCTGTTAAACCGTAGATTTATTTTTTGGGTTTGATGAGTTTCTTTATTTCCAACGGCTATCCATACAGTTCCTACAGGTTTATCTTCTGTACCACCGGCCGGCCCCATAATTCCTGAAACCGCTACGCCATAATCAGTAGTTAATTTTTCCAAAAGCCCTTTCAGCATTTCTATAACCGTTTGTTCACTCACTGCACCATAAGTTGTTAATGTATTTTCTTGTACACCCAACAAAGTTTCTTTTACACCGTAAGAATAACTGATGATGCTGCCTTCATAGTATTCAGACGAACCTGGAACCAAAGTGATCAGATGAGAAATGTACCCGCCGGTACAACTTTCTGCTGTTGAAACTGTTTTATTTTTTGCTTTCAACAACTTCCCTAAAACAACCGGCATACTGTCATCAACATCTGTAACAATATATTCTTTCGTAAGCAATTTTAATTCTTCAAAGTGCTTATTAATATTTTCTTCAATGAGTTTTTTGTCAAACCCTGATGATGACAAACGCAGTCTTACCATTCCATAATTGGGCAGGTAAGCAAGCTTTATATCTCGCGGCAAGGCATCTTCAAACTCTTTAATAACTTCTGCCAATGCAGATTCTCCAATGCCTGCTGTAAGTATAGTACGGTGAACTATTAACGGCAATTCAAATTTTTTCTTCAACAACGGGATTACCGATTCTGTCATTATTCCTTTCATTTCATAAGGCACACCGGGCATGCTTATGTAAAGAGTTTTTCCTTTATGAAAAATCATTCCTGGTGCAGAGCCTCTCTTATTCTGAATCACTTCACAAACATCAGGAACTTCTGCCTGCAATAAGTTTACAGCAGAAACAGGCCGATTAAAAACCTTTTCGAATAAATATTTTACATTTTCCAAGGCACCCTCATTCACAATCATTTTTCCTCCGAAATAATCACAGAGTACCAGTTTGGTAATATCATCGGACGTGGGGCCAAGCCCTCCCGTAATTAAAATAATATCAGCCTCTTCGCTTTCTTTATCAAGCGCCTTCCATATTTCATCATAACTATCGCCAACGGCTACACGCCGTTTAACTGCAGCACCTATTTTATTAAGCTCCTGTGCAATCCATGAACTGTTAGTATCAACCACTTGCCCTATCAAAAGTTCATCCCCGATAGTGATGATACTTACATTTACATTTTTCATAAAACAAAATTAAGT
>JBDTYU010000283.1:0-4659 GCA_040005535.1 Ginsengibacter sp.
AATCTTTTTGAGAAACATCCTGGATTTCATTTACATTTTCAGTCATTGGGCCAAACGCAGCTCTCCATAATAAATGCTGATTTTTCAATTGATTAGATACTGCCATTTGTATTATTTCTTTTTCTTAAGCAAAGTGGACGATTAAAAGGCTAATAAAATTATTAATATTGGGAATAGACTTAAAAATCTAAGGGTGGTTTAATTTTCTCTATTCATTAAAACTAACATTAGCATAGAAGATTAATTGAATGTTTTTAACTTCAACCTAAACAGAGAAAAATCCAACTTCAAAGCGATATGTATTGCATTCTAAAAAGGTCCAAATAAACGAGAGAATCAAATAATTTCTTCAGAGCCTAAATAACCGTGTAATACCTGGGGGAGCCGTATAGCATTTTCAATCTGGTTATTTTCCAGCAAGGAAGCAACTATTCTTGGTAATGCTAATGAAGAGCCATTCAATGTATGAACAAGTTGTGTTTTGCCATCCTGATTTTTAAAACGAATTTTCATTCTGTTACTTTGAAAAGTTTCAAAGTTACTTACAGAACTTACTTCCAGCCATTTTTCCTGGGCGGCGCTATACACTTCAAAATCATAAGTAAGCGCAGAAGCAAAGCCCATATCGCCGCCGCATAGACGCAGAATGCGATAAGGTAATTCAAGGTTTTGCAAAAGCTTTTCAACATGGCTTACCATTTCTTCTAAAACTTCATAACTTTTTTCAGGATGTACGATTTGAACAATTTCCACTTTATCGAATTGATGTAAACGATTCAATCCACGAACATCTTTTCCATAACTGCCTGCCTCGCGGCGAAAGCATGGAGTATAAGCGGTCATCTTTACAGGCAACTCATTTTCTTTTACCATTTCATCGCGGTAAATATTGGTAAGAGGAACTTCGGATGTGGGAATTAAATAAAATTTATCGCCGGCAGCAAAATACATTTGTCCTTCTTTATCGGGCAACTGTCCTGTGCCATAAGCGCTGGCTTCATTCACCATCAATGGCGGCTGATACTCTATATACCCTGACGCACTATTATAATCTAAAAAATATTGTATAAGTGCTCTCTGTAATTTTGCTCCTTTGTTTTTATAAAACGGAAAGCCATTACCGGTTACTTTATTGCCTAACTCAAAATTAATAAGATCATATTTTTTCGCAAGTTCCCAATGCGGCATCGCACCTGCATATAAATTTGGCCTGATTCCTCCTTCTCTTACAACTTCATTTTCTTCCGGCGTCTTTCCTTTTGGAACGCTCGTGTGCGGAAGGTTTGGCAGCTTGAGTAAATTCTCCTGCAATTCTTTTTCTGCTATTGCAAGCTTTTCATTTATTGGAACTAATACTGATTTTAATTTCGCTACTTCTTCTTTTTTTTCTTCAGCTTTTTTCTTTTCCCCCTTGGCCATCAACTGTCCAATCTCTTTTGATGCAGCATTTAATTTTGACTGGGCCTCTTCATATTCAAATTGAAGTTTTTTTCTTTCATCATCAAGCTTAATAACAGTGTCAATAATTGAAGTATCTGTAAAATTTTTTACCGCCAATCTTTCTTTTACAAGATCAGTATTCTGCTTTATGAATGAAACCTGTAACATCTATAAAAAATTTTTGCGAAAATAATCCTATTTGCTTTTATAGCCGGCAGGATTATATACCATATATCGTTCGGGATTGTTGATGGATGTAAAACCGCATTGTTCATACAGTTTATGAGCGTCTTTTGTAGCGAGCAATATTCTTCGCAAACCCTGCAGATCCGGATGAGCCAATATCATTTCAACTAACCATTTCCCCAAACCTTTGCCACGGTAATTTTCATCAATAAAAACATCAGCCAGGTAAGCAAAAGTTGCTTTATCCGTAACCATCCTTGCATATCCAACCTGCCTGCCTACAGGTGAGGTTTGTTTGTCAATATCATATATCCCGAAACATAATGAAGCTTCCATCGCTTTTTTTACAACTTCAATATGCACACCTTCGGACCAATAAGAATTTGACAAAAAGCCGTGTACATAATCAATATCAATTTTATTTTTATCGGTAGAAATAACGTAATTATTTTTTTCAATTGTATAACTCATGCTTATGCATTTTAAAACAAAGATGGTAAATACAATTAAATTTGCAGCTATATGAATGTAAAAGACGATCTGCAATTACGATGGTGGAAATTAGAAGAAAAATTCATGAATAAATTCGGCAAAAAGCCAGATGTTGAAGCAATTCTTTTTTTAATCGGTATTCAGGAAATAGGAAATTTTAAGAAAAAATTTTCTAAAGAACAGAAGCAGGATCTCATGCATGTAGCGGTATGTTCATTGCTTTCTCAAAGCGGGTATTATAAAGTGGAGGGCCATGATGATGAAGGCTGGCCTCATTTTCTGCAACTAAAGCCCTTACCACAATATAATATGATAGAGCAGGAAAATTTTTTGAAAGATCATATACTACTCTATTTTGAAGGCATAGACAATACTTTCCCTGACTTTTAAAAATCGTAAAGCACTGAATGCATTTAATATAATTTGTGAAATTAGAAGTGTTCCTAAAGATGATAATGATATCCCTACAAAATAAAATAATTGAAATAACAATTTGTAAAATGATTGATTAATAAGAAAATATTAATTTGCAAAGCATTTCAATTATAAATAATAAAATAGCTCAATGAACTTTCCTGAAAATCTCCGGTACACAAAAGACCACGAATGGGTATCAATAGAAGGCGATATTGCCACTATTGGAATTACAGAGTTTGCACAACATGAGCTTGGCGATATTGTCTATATTGAAATTGAAACAAAAGGAAAATCGCTTCCTGCAGATAATGTTTTTGGAACCGTAGAAGCTGTAAAAACAGTAAGTGATCTTTTTCTTCCGGTATCGGGTACGATTACAGAAATAAACCCTCTTTTGGAATCAGAGCCGGAGAAAGTAAACAACGATCCTTATGGCGATGGCTGGATGATAAAAATGAAAGTAGATGATCCGAATGATGTTACTAAGCTCATGGATGCAACAGCTTACCAAAAGGTTGTGACTTAGTATAATTTTTTGAAGCCAATGCAAAAAATTTCTATAAAAAAATTTCTGCCAGGCATTGCCTGGTTTTTTATTGTGCTTATAGTTACCTGCCTGCCGGGAAGTGACATTCCTAAAGTAGGTTGGCTTGATAAAATTTATTTTGACAAATGGGTGCATGTCGGAATGTTTGGTGGTCTTACCTTCTTATTTTGCTGGCCATTTTATAAATCACATTTTTCAACCCAAAAGAGAATAAACTATTTTATAAAAATTGCAATAGCTGCAAGCATTTGGGGGTTGACTATTGAGTTTATTCAAAGATTTTATATAGCAGGCCGCAGCTTCGACCTTCTTGATTGGGCTGCTGATAGCCTCGGTGCGTTGTTTGCTTTATTATTTTGCAGCAAAAAATTTATTAAAACTTCTTTATAATAATTTTAAAAAGTGGATGGCTGTATGTAGCCACCCTTTGCTCCCTAAATTTTAAATGAATACATTTGCTTATGGAAAACGTTGAGAACATGGAATATAATACTACCCGTAACCACCTCGAGATAAGAGAGTACGGTAGGCATATCCAAAAAATGGTGGAGTATGTTTTAACTCTCGAAGACAGGGAAAAGCGTCAGAAAAATGCTTATGCACTCATTGAGCTTATGGGTTTTTTAAATCCTCACTTAAAAAATGTAGAAGATTTTCGACATAAATTATGGGATCATCTTTTTTTAATAAGCGACTTTAAGCTGGATGTTGACAGCCCTTATCCAATACCTACCCGTGAAACTTTAAAAGCAAAACCTGAGCAACTTTCATATCCAAAAAGATATCCAAGATATAACCACCTTGGTAAAAATATTGAGATAGTTATTGACAAAGCGCTGCAGGAAGAAGATGGTGAAAAGCGTCAGGGGTTTGCCAACGCTATTGCATATTATATGAAACTCACTTATAGCAACTGGCATAAAGAATTGGTGCATGATGATAATATTCAAACAGAACTTGCATCTATAACCAAAGGAGAACTGGAATTTAATAACCGGCCTTTTGTAAAACATCGAGTTGATAATACCCGCGAAGAATTTGTAAGTAATGTTGGTAAATACCGTAAAAATTTTGGACCACGAAATAACAGGAATAACCAGGGAAGAGATAATAGGAGTAACAACAACAACAACAACAATAATAATAATAACAGGAATAAATATCCTAAAAAAAGATACTAAGGATTTATAAATAAAAAATAAATTGCAGCCCCGGCCTTCATATATTGCCGGGGTTTTTATTTAATACATCGAAATAAATTTAAAAATGGCTTCATTTGAAGTACTTGGTGGAAAAAAATTGCATGGCGAAATAACACCACAGGGAGCTAAAAACGAGGCCTTGCAAGTAATTTCTGCGGTATTACTTACCAGGGAAAAAATTACAATCCATAACATTCCTGACATTACCGATGTCAATCTTCAAATTGAATTACTCGAGGGATTGGGCGTAACCGTTGAAAGAACTGACACGCATACCTGCATCTTCAAGGCAGATAATATAAATATTGATTACCTCACTTCTCCTGTTTTTAGAAAAATGACCGGGCGTTTACGCGGCAGCGTTATGATTGCCGG
>JBDTYU010000284.1:0-3266 GCA_040005535.1 Ginsengibacter sp.
ATGTCAAATAATTATTCTTTTAAGCCAATTGGTTACGAAATAAATTGATAAGAGTAAAATGATTACATCTCACACATAAAATTTTAGTTATAAAAATTCCTGGTAAACTTATCTTGTTTCAAAGTAACGCATCAACAAATAGCTTAGTTTCATTCTGCCTGCTGTGGGTTTTATAAAACGGAAATCATCTAAATAAATCTTTTGTATTAGAACATTATCTGCATCGCTACTTTAATAAATTGGAATAGTAATGCGTTAACTTCGCCCAAAATTCTATAGATATGAAAAGTTTATTGGCAATTATTTTTTTAGCAGCAGTTTTATTTGGGGCCTGGTGGTTTTTTTTAAGAAAAGATAAACATGAAACGCAACCTAAACAGGAAGCTATAAAAATAAATAAGCATTCTAATGAGTTTAATAAAAGTATTGCTGATGCAATAAGTAATTATCTCAACATGAAAAATGCATTTGTCAATACCGATACACTTCAAATTAAACAACACGGTCAAAAATTTATTGTTACGATTGATAGTTTAAAGCTCAATGAACTTAGAAAAGATGATTCTCAGATTTTATTAGCAGTTCAGCAGGAAGTTAGTGATATAAGAGCTAATGCAGAAGCCATGTTGCAGGAAAATGATTTAACAGAAATGCGCCAGGATTTCCGCATGGTTTCTGAAAATTTGTATCCATTTTTGAAGACAATTGGTTATGAAGGGCAAAAACTGTACTGGCAAAATTGCCCAATGGCATTTGGTGAAAACAAAGAAGGAAACTGGCTGAGCAACACTTTAGAAATAAGCAATCCTTATCTCGGTAAAAATCACCCCGAATATAAATCTACTATGCTTGGTTGCGGCGAGACGAAAGATTCACTGAAGTAAAATTTATTTTTAATCTACCCTTTTGAAAGTGAAAAAGTTAATTACTGTTTTCTTTTTTTTTAATTCGTTATTCACCTTTTGTCAAAACAAATTTACCATCAGCGGATATGTAAAAGATTCTCTTTCCGGGGAAACATTGATTGGCTCCACGGTTTCTATACAGGGAAAATCAAAGGGAATAAGCTCAAATCAATTTGGTTTTTATTCAATTTCACTTCCCAAAGGAACTTATAGTTTCATTTGTTCTTATGTTGGCTACGTCCCCCAAATAAAAACGATTTATTTAAATGCTGATGTGGAATATAATTTTGAAATTATTCCCAAAATAACAACTGAACAGGCGATCATTGTTTCTGCTAAAAGAAGAGATGCCAATGTGAAGAATGCTCAAATGGGAAAGCTGGATCTTTCGATCAACCAGATAAAATCGATTCCGGCTTTTTTAGGAGAAATAGATATACTAAAAACTATCCAGCTTTTGCCCGGAGTACAAAGTGCAGGTGAAGGAAGTTCCGGTCTGTACGTAAGAGGCGGTGGCCCTGATCAAAATTTAATTTTGTTGGATGATGCAGTTGTATATAACACGGGACACCTGTTTGGTTTTTTTTCAATTTTTAATGGAGATGCAATTAAAAGCACCTCATTAATTAAAGGCGGTATGCCTGCACAGTATGGAGGACGACTTTCAAGTGTGCTGGATATTTCTATGAAGGAAGGCAACGATAAGAACTTTGTAACAGAAGGCGGTATTGGATTAATAGCATCAAGACTTTCAATTCAAGGCCCTGTAAAAAAGAACAAGGCATCTTTTATAGTATCTGCCAGGAGAACTTACGTAGATGCACTCGTAAAACCTTTTATAAAAAAAACAAATTCATTCAGCGGTTCCGGTTATTATTTTTATGATATCAATGCCAAGATCAATTATAAATTTTCTGAAAAAGACAGGATATATTTAAGCGGATATTTTGGTAAGGATAAATTTGATTTTGTTAATGGGAAACAATCTCTTAAAGTAAATATTCCATGGGGAAATTCTACAGGAACTTTTCGATGGAATCATGTTTTTAATAATCGTTTATTTTCCAATACAACCGTGGTTTATAACGATTACAATTTCAATTTTGGAGCAAGTCAAAACAATTTTCAAATCAATCTTCTTTCCGGAATAAAAGACTGGAATGTAAAAGAAGATTTTGATTTATATCCTTTTACCAACCATAAAATAAAATTCGGTGCATTGTATACGTATCATACATTCACGCCGTCTGTAGTAAGCGGAAGTCAGGACACTGTTGAGTTTAAGCCGAACAATGCCCAGCAAAAATATGCACATGAAGCAGCCGTTTATATCCAGGACGATTGGGATGTTAGTGACAAAATAAAAATAAATGCAGGCATTCGTGAAAGTGGATTTCAACAAATAGGCAGTTATAAATTATATACAAATGATGCCAACGGCAATCGGTTGGATAGCACCGTTTATAAAAAAGGAGAGCCTGTAATTACCTATTTTGGCTTTGAACCACGCTTTACAATTCGCTATGCAATCAATGATGAAACTTCCATTAAAGCCGCAATAACGAGAAACCTGCAATACATTCATCTTGTGAGCAATGCAGGTACAACATTGCCTACTGACTTGTGGGTGCCAAGCACTATAAAAGTGAAACCGCAGGAAAGCTGGCTGTATGCCCTGGGATTATTTAAGAATTTTAATGACAACACTTACGAAACATCGCTGGAAGTTTATTACAAGCGATTAAAAAACCAGATAGAATATGAAGAAGGCTATACACCGGCAACACTGGAAGACACTGAAAATTTTTTCACTTTTGGAAAAGGATGGAGTTATGGAACTGAATTATTTATTAATAAAACAAAAGGCCGCTTAACAGGTTGGATAGGCTATACATTAAGCTGGACTTACAGGAAATTTGCGGGATTAAATTTCGGCGAAAAATATTTTGCAAAGTATGACAGGCGACATGATCTTTCTGTTGTTGGGATTTATGAGCTTTCAAAAAAATGGAAACTTTCAGGTACATTTATTTTAGGTACTGGTAATGCAGCCACTTTACCTCAACGGTTTTATATTTTCCAGGGTGTTCTAACGCAGGAGTATAGCCGCATTAATGAATACAGGCTTCCATCTTATCACAGGCTTGATCTTGCTGCAACCTATAGCCCTAATAAACACCCCCGCAGAAAATTAAAAAGTGAATGGGTCTTTAGCGTATACAATGTTTACAACCGCAAGAATCCATATTTTATTTATTTTAACCAGGATGGAAATCCATATAACGGCACTTTACATGTACAGGCAAAACAGGTTTCTTTATTTCCGGTAATTCCTTCCGTAACATGGAATTTTAAATTTTA
>JBDTYU010000285.1:0-9228 GCA_040005535.1 Ginsengibacter sp.
CTCAATCGCCCTGAAAAATTTAATGCATTCAACCGTGAGATGGCTTTGTTGTTACAGGAAAAATTGGATGAATGTGAAAGCAATAAAGAAATCAGATGTGTTTATATAACCGGTTCGGGTAAAGCTTTTTGTGCAGGACAGGATCTTGCCGAAATCATTGATCCCAATGGGCCGGGAATGCAAAAGATATTATCCCAACATTATAATCCAATCATACAAAAAATAAGAAACCTAAACAAACCTGTTGTTGCTGTAGTTAATGGAGTTGCTGCAGGGGCAGGAGCAAACATCGCATTGTGTTGTGACATTGTTATTGCTACCGAATCTGCTTCCTTCATACAGGCATTTAGTAAAATTGGATTAATACCTGACGGCAGCGGAACCTATTTCTTACCCCGGTTAATTGGTATGCAAAAGGCAAGCGCATTCATGATGCTGGGTGATAAAATTTCTGCCGGAGAAGCAGAACGGATCGGTATGATCTATAAAGTTTTCCCTGATAATATTTTTATACGTGAAGCTGAAAAAATTGCATCTGCTCTATCTGAACTACCCGCTAACGGACTTGCATATACGAAGCAAGCTCTTAATAAATCATTGGAACAAAATCTCGAACAGCAATTACAAACGGAAGACGAGCTTCAGCAAAAAGCTGCACTCACCAAAGATTTCAGTGAAGGAGTTAGTGCATTTTTAGAAAAAAGAAAACCAAAATTTACAGGCGAATAATGTGTGAACCATGATTAATGGCATTACAAGATTAATGGGATAAGAAATTTAAAAGACAGATGACAGAAAAAGATATATTAGCAAACAATGTCGTGGAGAAAATGATGAGAGAAGATTTATTCAGCCAGTGGCTTGGCATTCAAATAATAGAAATTAAAGAAGGATACAGTAAAATAAAAATGACTGTTCGCAGCGAAATGATGAATGGCCTTGGCGTTGTACATGGAGGCATTGCATTTTCTTTGGCCGATAGTTCATTTGCTTTCGCATGCAACGGCCGCAATAATTTATCATTAGCTCTGGACACTTCTATTAATTTCTTAAAACCTGTTCATGTAAATGATGAGCTTTTTGCAGAAGCGAAAGAGATACACAATGGAAAATCCACAGGATTATACCAGGTTACTATTACTAACCAACGAAATCATACCGTTGCTTTGTTTAAAGGAACCTGCTTTCGCACCAACAAAAAACTTGTGTAATATTTGTTATGATTTACCAGTTTAAAAATTTCATACCTGTTATCCATGCATCTTCATTCATTCATCCACAAGCAGCAGTCACCGGCAACGTAATCATCGGAAAAAATGTTTACATAGGCCCCGGCGCAGCCATCCGGGGCGATTTCGGAAAAATAATTATCGAAGATGGTTGCAATGTGCAGGAGAATTGTACTATTCATATGTTTCCCGGAATAACAGTTTTATTAAAAGAAAATGCACACATAGGTCATGGAGCTATTATTCATGGAGCTACTATTGGAAAAAATTGTTTAGTAGGAATGAATGCTGTTATAATGGACAATGTTGATCTTGGAGATGAATGCATTGTTGGCTCATTGAGTTTTATAAAAGCCGATGAAAAAATTCCTCCACGAAGTGTGCTCGTTGGTAATCCTGCAAAAATTATAAAACAGGTTACTGATGAAATGATTAAATGGAAAACTGAGGGAACAAAAATTTACCAACAGCTGGCTGGAGATATGCAAAACGAATGGAAAGTTTGTGAACCTTTAAGAGAAATTCCCAGGCAATTAAATAAAAATGAAATAGATTATAAAACCTGGAACAGAACAAAATCTGGAAATAAATTATGATCATTTATGTCCATCACTTTGATAGTATGATTCCATACTCCACTTATAATAAATAATCATTTATTAAACCTATTGAAGCTTGTATTTTATTTAAACAAAAATATTCCTAAAAAAACTTCGCGACCTTTGCCTCAATGGAAAGATCAAACTTTATAGACCTCATAAAGGTTTTTTGCAAGAGCGGTCATGGCGGGGCGGGCAGTAAACATTTTATGCGTAACAAGCTTACTGCTTATGGCGGCCCTGATGGTGGCGATGGCGGCAGAGGCGCTCACATCATTCTTCGCGGCAATAAAAATTTATGGACATTATTGCACCTTCGCTATTTCAAAAATGTTTTCGCAGATAATGGCGAAAACGGAAGTAAAAATAATTGTACAGGCCGAGATGGTAAGGATATCATTATAGAAGTGCCGTTGGGTACCATTGCAAAGAATCAAGAAACAGGAAAAGAGGAAGCTGAAATTTTAGAAGACGGCCAGGAAATAATTTTAATGAAAGGCGGGCGTGGAGGCTTAGGCAATTCCAATTTCGCAACGCCTACCAACCAGGCCCCGGAACATTCACAACCAGGTGAGCCCGGAGAGGAAGGGTGGAAAATATTAGAATTAAAAGTATTGGCTGATGTGGGCTTGGTAGGGTTCCCCAATGCAGGAAAATCAACATTGCTTTCTGTGATCACTGCAGCAAAACCAAAGATTGCAGATTATGCTTTTACAACTTTGATTCCATATCTTGGTATGGTTGAATACCGGGATCATAAAAGTTTTTGTGTGGCTGACCTCCCCGGAATTATTGAAGGAGCAGCAGAAGGAAAGGGTCTTGGGTTCAGGTTTCTGAGACATATAGAACGCAACCCTGTTTTGCTTTTTGTAATACCGGCCGATAGTAGTGATCATAGAGGTGAGTTTGAAGTTTTAAAGAATGAATTGAAAGAATACAATCCTGAATTACTTGACAAAAAATTCGTGGTTGCCATAAGTAAAAGTGATATGCTTGATGATGAATTGAGGGAAGCGATTAAAAAAGAATTACCGGCAGATATACCCAATATTTTTATTTCATCTATAGCACAGCAGGGGCTTGTTCAATTAAAAGATATATTATGGAATGCTCTTAACTAAATGCGACTTGTACAATTTTATTTAAACTATTTCAACTAAAAAAATTTAACCATCTTGCAAACGTTCATTTCAAACAGCCAATGACACGTAAAATTTTATTTTTTATTAATCCGGTATCCGGTACAAGAAGTAAGATTCAATTAGAAAAAAAAATTATAAAAAAATGCCTGGAAAAAAATATTGGCTATGAATTTTTACTTACTGCCGAAGATGGAAATTATTCTTTCTTAAGAGAAAAAATAAATAGAGATAAAATAACTGATATTGTTATTTGCGGTGGCGATGGAAGCCTTAGCCCGGTAATTTCATGCTTATTAAATGTAAAAATAAACATTGGTATTATTCCTTTCGGGTCTGGAAATGGTTTGGCGCTTACTGCTAAAATTCCCCGCTCAGTTGATAAAGCGCTTGAAATAATATTCACAGGTAAAGCCAGTTGTATTGATGCTTTTTTTATAAATGGAAAGGTTAGCTGTATGCTTTGCGGCATTGGTCTTGACGCACAGGTGGCCTACGATTTTTCCTTGCAAAAAAAACGGGGACTTTCAACTTATATCCGGCAATCTTTTAAAAATTTTTTATTGGCTTCTTCATATCCTTTTGAGTTAAAAATAAATAAAACGAAATTTAATGTAGATGCATTTTTTGTTTGTATCGCTAACAGCAATCAATTCGGAAATAATTTTACGATTGCCCCGCAAGCAAGCCTAAGCGATGGGCTCCTGGATATTATTGTTGTTAAAAAAATGAGTAAGCCGCGGATTCTTTGGTCTGTAATTAAACAAATGAAAGTAGGGAAAATACAAAATCACGAAGAAGAAAAAATTCACACTAAGGACATTCTTTATTTTCAAACTGATAAAATTAAAATCATCAATCCGACGCTGGCTCCATTGCATATCGACGGTGATCATGCACAAACCTATAAAGAATTTAATATTGAAATTCTGCCGGCTGCTTTCAGACTTATTCAGCCTTAATGTTGCAAATATTGCTGCACCTCTTCGAAAGCTTCTGCATTGTTTTTTCTTTTCAGGGAAGAAATCACTTCTTTCTTCTCGCTGGCAGTTAAATGAAAATTAATAGTAGCACCACGATCTTCTTTTTCAGGAATATACATAAAAGCTACCCGGTGGAAATTGCTGTCTAAAAAGTTTTGGGCATAAGAGATTTCGTCATCCTGAAAATAATCCTGTAACATAAACCAATTGGTTTGCAACATAGTAAATGGCTTCGTTATAATCCCGGTAATATCGCCGCTTACAAAAGCATTATTCCAGCTTCCTTTTTGTCTTGATCTTATCTGGATAATTAATACTCCCCGTGTATTTTTTTTTATCCAGTCTTTAAAAACATTTAAAAAGCGAAGTGATGTTTCCTGGCCATAATTATCCCTGAGGCCTGCATCAACAACATCAATTACAGGTCTGGACGGAAGCCAAACATTGGGCAATATATATGGATAGGTTGCATTCATTCTTAAGGCAGTAAGAAACCGCAGGTTCATAGGATTTTCATCTTTAAACATAGTGGCAAAATCAACAGCATCCGGACCATTCATCTTTGAAGCGCTGTCAGTAAAAGATGCCTGCATCATAAAGCTGAGTGGCTGAGTGCATATCATTAATTTTCTAAGATCTCTCGTTATTACTGAATTTAAAATCATGAGTGGTATGTGTGCATCTCTTTCTTCATTCCTGTAAAAACCAATTTTTTTATCAAGAAGCTCGTGTGTATTATCATTTAATTTTTGTTCAAATGCATACCCCCTGTCTTTAACATAACGGTATGGGCCAACCGAAAATTTTTGAGCAGGAGAAAGAAGGTCTCTTGCAATCATTGAAGAAAATACCGGGTTTAGTAAATCTTTTGAAATATCATTAAGGTATATTTTATTTTGCAGGTCAATATTTTTACCGTTCGACCTCAGCCTTGCGAGTTCACGAAAGTAAGCAGCAGCCAACATCCCACCCGAGGCGCCGCTGATAAGAACTGTTTTTTTCATTATTGTTCCCTGGCTTATACTATCCAGTTGCTGCAAAACATTCATTGCGAAAGTTGCGCTTCTTACACCTCCGCCGCTAAAATTAAAAACCACCATCATAGGCTTCTCTTCACCCTGCCTTTGTTTCCAGCGGTTCAGGATACCAAGCATGTTATTTTTATCAGCTTCGATATTCGAAGGGGTATTCATAGCTTCAAGGTTATGCAGCGAATATTCAGGCCTTGAGGTATTGGTATAATCTAGTCCAAATGCCTTATTACGGGGATCAATAACATCGTATATGTAAAGCAGGTTAAGGACAATAAAAAGTAAAATAACAAATAGTACACTCCAGCTTCGAAGAAAATAAGTGAGTGCGCCTATTACAGCAATCAACAGCGCAAAAAGGACGAGAATACTCGCCGCAGCGGGAACCTGAAATATTCTATTGTCAAGATAAAATCCAATAAATATCATAAAAATAAAGGCTAGTATTAAAGTAATCATGGCAGAAAAATGATGCCTTTTAAAAATGACATCCAGGAATTCCTGGCTATAGTGCCCTACTTTTCTTGTTTTATGAAATCTGAATCGTGTAGTTAAATAATAACCGACGGGTAATCCGAAATTATTTTCTGCGAATGCATCCTCATGTTTTGCAAAATTTTTTTGTTTATCAAAATCACTAAGATCAGGTTTAAATGTTCTTACTATTCTTCTGTCTGCAGTAAAAAAATATGCAAATGAAATTGCTATCAGTAAAAAAAAACCGCCTAAAAAACCTCCGGCAATTCCAATGAATTCTGTAACAGGAATCAGTTCCATTTTTCTGTCGAAGGACAATGCTTCAAAAAAATAAACCATTAAAAAACAAATGGGAATAATAGAATTATTAACGCAATATTTTAAAAACGGCTTTGAATTAGTTGCCAAAAACCGAAAACGTTTACTATGCAAAATAAAAGTTGTGATATTCCAGCTCATCATAAAAACACCGGTTGCAGCACCTGTAATAGCAGCCCCTGCAGCATTTACATTCCCCAGGTATTCGGGAGCGAGGAACAATGCATTGGCTCCGAATATTTTCATAAAATTTCCCGTAAGCGTCAATAAAAGAATAAACCAGAAAATGAGCAGCACCTGTGCCTTTCTAAAATGAAGTAGCAAAAGCTGTATTGGAAATGAATAATAAAAATTTTGAGCAAACGTTTTCATAGCCGGAATCAATTATTTAAAAACCTGTGCCTATGATTCCTGATAATATACAACATAAAAATCATTGTCATAAGAAATAGCATAGCAACCAATTGATGGGCAACGCCAAACCATACAAGGTTATTGCCATAAGGCGACATTATTATGGTAGCTATCCCAAGAATTACCTGCAAAATAATAAGAACCACAGGAGCAAATCTGGTTTTTGTAAACAATGAAATGCCATTTATTTTTTTCGCCATAAACCACCAGATAAAAACTATTATTAAAAGAATGTAAGCAATGCTCCTGTGAATAAGCTGCACCGTGATTTTATTATTAATTAAATTTTTCCATCGGGGTGATAAATTATTTATTGAATCAGGAATCCATTGACCATTTATCATAGGCCATGTTGGTGCTGATGTAGCTGCATGCAAGCCTGCCATAAATGCTCCGTAAATTAATTGTATAAAAAGTATAGAAAATAATATGAGGGTAGTCTTTTTCAGTCTCGTGTTTACAATAATTTCTTTTGGAGAAATTGATAAGTCAAGAGCAAACCATAAAGTATAACAAAGCAATAGCAACGCTGCTATGAAATGTGTTGCTAATTGAATATGCCCGACAAATAATTTCTCAGGAACAAGTCCGCTCTTAACCATTAGCCAACCGATAGCACCCTGCATAATACCTAAGAGAAATAATATGATAAGGGGAATTATCATATTGGGCCGAAATTGTTTTCGGAGAAGAAAATAAAAAAAGCCGATTAAAAAAACCAAGCCCATCAGTCTCGCCCATACACGATGAAACCATTCCCAAAAAAAAATAAATTTAAAATTATTGAGAGAAAAATCTGCATGAATATAGCGAAACTGATCTGTGTGTTTGTACTTGTCAAATTCCTTCATCCATTGTTCCTGATTGAGAGGGGGCAATACTCCTGTAAGGGGTTTCCATTCTGTAATACTTAGTCCGGATTCTGTTAATCTTGTAATACCCCCTAATAAAATTTGAACCATTAACATGATGACACCTGCAAAAAGCCATCGTGCTATATTTTTAGAATAATTTTTTTTCAATATAACCTCCATATTATTTCTTGTTTCGATGGCAAAGTTAATCCTGCATTTATATAGATATCGTAATAATAATTTTTAAAGATTATGTTGAAAACTAATAGTTTCATTCTGCAAAGGGTCTTTTATTTTTGTTGAAAAAAATTGCTTCTCCCTTTTTTCCATAATAAATTTTTTGAAGCGGGGCTTGATGAAGCAGGGCGTGGGTGTTTTGCCGGTCCCGTTTATGCGGCTGCTGTGGTTTTACACAAAGACTTTTACCATCCTTTACTTAACGACTCCAAGCAACTCACAAAAGAAGAACGGCAGCACCTGAGGCCATTAATAGAAAAAGAAAGTATTGCTTACGCAGTTGCCAGCGTGAATAATAATGAAATTGACCGCATTAATATTTTACAAGCATCTTTTAAAGCGATGCATCTTGCACTAAATAAACTTAAAAGTAAGCCAGACATATTATTAATAGATGGTAACAGGTTTAAGTCTTATAAAAAAATGCCTCATCATTGCATCATAAAAGGAGATGGCATGTATGCATCTATTGCCGCTGCCAGTGTGCTGGCTAAAACCTACCGCGACGAATATATGCTGAGCTTGCATAAAAAATATAAAATGTATTGCTGGCACAATAACAAAGGTTACGGCACTCCCGAACATCGCAGCGCTATTCAGGTGCATGGTTTATGCAGGTACCACCGTAAAAGTTTTAATATTTATGCTGCACACTTTCACTGCAACGACGTACAGGAAATGGATTGATGTACCAGTTTTTATATGAGGATTACACTTCTCAATAATCCACTTATCGAATAAATTTTTGAATTTATTATTCTTCGTTAAACCCTGCCTACAATTTAGCGTCATATACCCCGAATGAAATTTTAAACCATTTAAATCAAGTTTATGAAAACTAAGTTTTTAATCGTAGCTACACTTGCTTTAGGATTAGGGGTAAGCAGTGCAGACGCACAAATCAGGCATCGGGCTCAAAACCAACATCAGCGCATAAGACAGGGTGTTAAGAGTGGTGAGCTTACAAAATCAGAAGCTAAAGATCTAAGGGAAGATCACAGAGATCTTCACCAGGATATAAAGTTGGCCAAAGCTGATGGCAAAATTACTGCGGGCGAAAGAAAAATTATTACAAAAGAAGAAAACAGAGACAGCCGCGAAATTTACAGGAAAAAACACAACGAAAGAGAAAGAAATTAATTAAAACTAACAGTTGGTTTTTCGGATGCCCCTGCTTAGGTGGGGGCATATTTTTTTCACATACTCCATTCGCCCACCCCCTGGCGTGTTACCATCCATTCTGCCGAAGTACAATCTACTACTGTTGACGGCACAATACCACCAGGCCCACCATCAATTACATAATCGACCAGCTTACTAAATTTTTCATAAATAATTTCCGGGTCCGTATATTCTTCTACCATTTCACCGGGAAGGGAGGCGCTTAATATAGGATTTCCGAGGGTTTCAAGAATAGCGCTGCAAATAACATTGTCGGGTATGCGCAACCCAATGGTATCTTTTTTACTTTTCAAAATTTTAGGTACTTCTTTACTTGCAGGAAGAATAAAAGTGTATGGGCCGGGCAAATGATTTTTAAGAACCCGGTATAAAGGCGTATCAATACTTTTGGTATAATCGCTAAGGTGACTAAGATCGCGGCAAATAAAAGAAAGCTGCGCTTTTTGAGGATCAACGTTTTTTATTTTGCAAATACGCTCTATTGCTTTAGGTTGATATATATCACAGCCGAGGCCATAAATAGTATCAGTGGGATAGATTATTACGCCACCACCTTTCAGGCAATCTGCAATTTGGTTTAGTAATCGTCCCTGGGGGTTTTGCGGGTGAAGACTCAACAACATAATTAATAAATTATTACAAAGTTAATTGGTTTTAAAATTTAGAAACGCATCGTTTAAAATACTTATTATATTCTTCCAACTTCCAATTAATTAACAGAAATTAAAGGTCAAAATAACAAATCAAAATTCAAATCTTCACCTC
>JBDTYU010000286.1:0-5646 GCA_040005535.1 Ginsengibacter sp.
TCTATGTCTTTAAATTTTTTAAATTGATCATCTGAAAAAATTGCTTTTAATTTTTCATCACGATCATCCGTCATTTTTTCTATTACGCTTCTGTCTGGCTTTGTTCCGCTTGCTCTCGCATCTTCTCTCATTTTATTTTGTGACGTATAATAGTCTGTAAAAACAGCCGTGGTTTTATCTTGCTGTGTTTGATCAAGTTTAAGTGGTTCCGAAATTTTATTTAAAGCAGATTTTACACGTTCTTCAACGTGCGGTGTTGCATACCTTGCTGTGCCTGCGTGCTTATTATTGTTGCAAATAAAAAAGCAACGATCATTGAAACTTTTGTTTTCATAAATGGTATTTTTTGTGTTTGAATTTTTTTAGAAATTTTTAAATTTATTTAATGATTATGTACTTCTTTGCCTGGCTTCCCTGTCATCCTTGTTATGACTTTTTTAATTGTAGAATCAAACTTTTGTAATTGATCGGGAGTACAGATGTTGCGAAGTTTTTTGAAATGATTAAACATTTGCAGGTCAAGTATCTTTTGTTTTTCAGCAATTAAATCTGCAGCCATATTTACAGATGAATCTGAAACCTGTGCAGAATATATTAAATTAAATAAATTTTCTTTCGCTGTTCTTAATTCATTAAATAAAGGATGCACTTTTTCAAAATGTTCTTTCCTCAATGACTGGTATGTATCGATCTGTTCTTTTGTAAAACCAACTTCTTTTTCCAATAAATCTGAGATCCCATTCTGATCATGACCATGAGAATTCCTTTGAGCAGGGTTGCCCAATACCAGGAAAAAAATCAACATAGCAACATTTGTAATCAACAGAAAAATGATGATTGAAATGAGCGACTTATTTTTTGTAAGTGTATCCATTATGGTTTAATGTTTTCAAATTCATATAAGGTTGCGGTGGCCTGGTTATATTCATCTGCAGCAGCTATTTCAGTGTCTTGTTGTGTTGCAGAATTGACTGAATTGTTTGATAAAAAAATCACCATTACATTTAGTATTAATACAAAACAAATACATACAAAAGCAACGGCAGGCCTTCCGGCAAATGACGCCAGCATTGACCATGTATTTTTTACCTTTTGCATTCTTGCTTCTATCCTTGTAAAAAGAAAAGGGCGTGGAGATGCTTTTTTAATACTATCCAGACTTTGCAATACATTGTCAATTTTTTTATTTAGAAACTCATCTTTCATGTTATTTATTTAGACGTTTGTTTAAAATAATTCCTGCGTTTTTATTTTATAATAATTCTTATCTAAACATTGCCGCTATTCAATTCTTTATAATAATCTTTTAGAATTCTTCTAAGATTAGTTTTTGCCCGGTGTAACAATGCATCCACTGCAGAATTACTAAGTTTCATTATTTCGCTAATTTCCAGATAGCTTAACCCTTCAATCTTATTTAATACAAATGCGGTTTTTTGATTAGGAGATAATTGTTTCATTGCTCTAAAAAGAATAACTGCATTTTCCTTATTTTCAATGCCGATGCCCGGATGAAAAAAATCAGGCGGATCAATTATTAACTGATCATTTTTCCCGTAAAAACTTTGAATAAAAGCAAATCTTTTTTTTCTTGTTTTCATTCGGATGTGATCCATTGCTTTTGAAACAGTAATACGATACACCCAGGTTGAAAATTTAGATTCTCCTTTAAAAGATGAAACAGATTGAAATACCTGAATAAACACTTCCTGCGTTACGTCTTCTGCGTCTTCTGTATTTTGTAAAATTCCTAATGCGGTATTATAAACCATATCCTGCCAGGTATCCACAATACTTTTGAAAGCTGCCCTATCTTTTTGTTTAAGCAGGGCGATTAGATCTGTTTCAATCAAAACAAATAATTTATATGCTGAATGGACCGCAATTTATTTTCCGGGAGCATGGCCTTCCCTCATTGGTTGTCTCATCCCGGGTTCTGTCATT
Organism: Ginsengibacter sp.; assembly: GCA_040005535.1. Taxonomy (GTDB): domain Bacteria; phylum Bacteroidota; class Bacteroidia; order Chitinophagales; family Chitinophagaceae; genus Ginsengibacter. Next base: position 1,945 of record JBDTYU010000286.1, read on the forward strand.
GGATCTCTTGTTTCCCTGGTATTGGCCGGGGCCTTGCCGAAATTCTTTAATTTATAGGTAAACGTAAGCATAAAATATTGTTGCAACACCTGATTTTTGTCGTCTTCTACATAGGACGCTGTAGCTGTACGGGTAACACTTTTATTCTGTTTTAATAGATCAAAAACAGATAATTTTAATTCTCCCGCCTGGCTCTTTAAAAACTTTTGACCAACAGCTATATTCCACAACCAATAATTTTGATTAAATCCGGTTGATAATCCTTTATAATATTGATTGGATAAATCATTTTGAAAGAACAATCCCTTTTTTGTAAGAAGGTTTGCTACAAACCCAGCTGATTGTGAGAAATAATTATTATTAAGATTAGGCTGAATAGAATTTTTTACAACATTAATATTTCCTGTATAGGAAAAATTGAAATCTACATATTCGCTTATATTACTTGAAAGCACTGCACCCATGTTATAATTGTAAGTGTTGGAAATGTTAGATACATTATTAATTAAGCCCGGAAGTTTTGTATAGCTAAGGCCGGCATTCCAGTTAAGGTTAGATTTTATAAATTTTACAGGCATTCCAAAAGTGAAAAAAGACCTTGCGCTTATATACCCATCAAGGTTAACCGGTTTTGAAATCTGCGATCCCTGAAAAAGTGTAACACTTTTTGAAAGTATAGAATCTTTTGATGCTGTGTAAGTAGCATTGGCCACATAATCTTTGGTAGTTTGTAAAAAAATATTGGCAAAAAAACTTTGGCTTTTTGCACTGTTAGTATACGTGTACCGTGTGATAAAATTATTAGTGTACTGCTGTTTTAAATCGGGGTTGCCGGTCGTGTAAAAAAATTGGTTAGAGTTATTAATTACATTTTGTAATTGTGTTATGGAAGGGGGATTTACTGAGGATCTGTAAATAATTCGCAGGTTACTTTTTGAGGAAAGCTTAAGCCTTGCAAAAGCGTTGCCCAGTAAATTGCTGAAAGACTTTCCAATTTGCGTTATAGCAGGAAATTGCTGCTCACTTTTTAATTCTCCATATTGATAAGACAGCCCTGCGGAAATCATATTGTCTTTATCACCTAACCTGTATGTAATTCCTCCATTTTGTGTATTATAAGTATTATCAAACTTGTTGCTGAGGCTGGTATCTAATAATGAATATTTTTCTCCACTATTATCATAATTAAATGTTTCCTGGTCTGCATGATTTTTTTGAAAAGAAGGATTATAATTAAATTGTAACATTGCTTTTTTCCCAACGGGCTCGGTATACACAAGGTTAAAACTGTATTTATTGCTGTTGTTTTGCTGGTCACTTAATTGTTGTAATGAATCTATTAAAATAAAATTGCCTTTGTAATAAATATTTTGGGCTGTTAAATAATTTTTGCCATTTTTATCAGTAAAATTTGTGCTTACACCAAATGATACAGACCTTCCTTTTTTTACAAATGCATGCCGTAATAAAATACTGTTGCTTAAATTATATCCTGAAGTATTGCTATTGATATCATTAAGTGTTTTGCTTAGTAAATTTTGCTGATTTACATATTGTACACCATTTACCTCGCTGTTTGATTTGTTATTTTGAAAGTTAAGGCTTGATGTAAAAAGAATAGAATTTGATGAATCAATTTTATAGTTAAGTCGCAGGCTTGCCCTGTTGTTATAATTTATATTATTCGAAATTGTATTCTCATCATAATATTGAGTCGAATCTTTAGTTATAAAATTTTGCTGGTTAATAGTTTCATCATTACTCGTATTGCTATTATTAAAAAAATAACTGCCGGTAACATCAATTTTTTTACCCCAGAGATCACTGTAATTAATACCAAATGCATTTGTTTTACTAATGCCATTTTGCTGACCAACTAAAAAATTTGAAGTATTTCCACCACCACCTCCGCGAAAATCTCCCCCGCCGCCGCCACGGTTTCCGCCGCCGCCACGATTTTTAGCACTTGTAACACCAAGCAGGTCCTGCGAAGAAAAATTTTGTTGGTTTATGTTATTGAACAAGCCAACTAATGAAACTCTCCTGTTATTATTAAAAAAACTTACGTTCCCGCCTGCGCTATATCGGTCATCCGTTCCATAACCTGCAAACACACGCCCGAAATTTCCGGTGCGCATGTTGGCTTTAGTAACAATGTTGATTGACTTGGAAGTATTTCCATCATCAAACCCGGTAAGTTGCGCCTGGTCGCTTAACTTATCAAATACCTGGATTTTATCAATTACTTCGGATGGGAGATTACGCAAAGTGGCAGTTGCATCATCACCAAAAAAATCGCGGCCATCAACTGTAACTTTTTGTACGGTTTCTCCATGAGCTGTTACTGAACCTTTTTTGTCCACTGTAATACCAGGCATTTTCTTAATCAGGTCTTCAGCATTTGCATCAGGATTTACTTTATATTGATTTGCTGAATATTCAACGGTATCTTGTTTTTGTTTAACCGGTGGTGCAGCTCCGCTTATTACGACATTAGCCAATGTCTTAGCGCTTTTGGAAATATCAATAGTTCCTAAATCATTATTCCTCCCATTTATTATAATGCTTTTTTTAAAAGTTTCATACCCTATTGAGGTTACTGATAACGAATAATTTCCATCGGGTATTTCATTAAATATAAAAACACCGATATTATCACTTACACTTAAATACTGGGTTGAAGACGAATCTGCTAAAGTAAGTTTTACAGTTGCATTTGATAACGGTGTTTTTTCAACAGCATCCTCTAAGATACCTTTTACTAACTGCGCTTTTACACCCAAAGAAATTACACCTGATATTAGAAAACAAAGTAAAAATCTATTCATAGAAATAGTCATTGCTCATTTGACGCCTTAGTTCCATAAAACCTGTGGGAGAAATAATTTTACATCTTTTTAAAATAACACGAAAAGTCAATTTGATGTTATGACCTTTCATTTACAGTTGTTGATAAATAACACTCAGCTGATGAACATGTATATGACACAGAATGGTAAAGAATATAAAAGCATGGAAATTAAATTTACCAGGAATAAGTAAAAATACCTCACGCAATAACTATTTTACTTTAGCCCCTCATAAATTGCGGGGTTTTTTATTTCATTAACATTACACAAAAGCATTTGAATTATCTTGCAGCTCAAAAATATAATTAATATATATGGAGTATAATAAAATTGTGTCAGTTACAGGTTTAGCCGGCTTGTATGAATTGCTATCTTCAAAATCTGACGGAGCGGTCGTGCGCTCTTTAGAAGATAATACTACGAAATTTGTAAGCACACGCTTGCATAATTTTTCTCACCTCGAGAGTATTGAAGTTTTTACAGTAAAATCTGCGGCCGGTGGCAATACCAACCTTGCTGAGTTATTTCAGTCGATGAAAAAAAGCAATGAAAAAATACCAGATGTAAAAACCGATAATAAAACTTTGAAGGCATATTTTGAAAAAGTCTATGCTGATCTTGATTTTGAAAGAGTATATGCCAGCGACATGAAAAAAATGATAAAATGGTTTGAGATTTTAGAAAAAAATAAAATTGAAATAAAAATCAAATCGCCGGAAGAAATTGGAGAAGCTTCCTCTGATGGTATCGTAAACTCAAAACCCGGACATAAAGAAACGGTTCACGTAAAAGACATGAAGCCGCAAAAGACAGCGACAAGAAAAATAGAAAGCCGGGGAGTGAAATAAATGAT
>JBDTYU010000287.1:0-23309 GCA_040005535.1 Ginsengibacter sp.
TTGTTGATCATGGCTTTAGCCGCAGCGATTTTGTTTACGAACCGGGGCAGTTTGCGGTACGTGGCGGCATACTCGATATTTATTCTTTTGGCAATGAAAAGCCTTACCGCATTGAATTATTCGGCAATGATATTGACAGCATCCGCATATTTGATCCTGAAACACAGTTAAGTGAACGCAAACTGTTACAGGTAAATATTATTCCTAATGTTGAAACGCAGTTTACAAGCGGTGAAAAAGTTTCACTATTAAATTTTCTTCCTGAAAATACTGTTGTGTGGACAGAAGACTGGGAATTCATAAAAGAAATAATTGAACTGCAGGAAGAAGACGTACAGTTGGCAGTTGATAATAAAAATCAGGTAACAGCAACAAATAATTCTGATGTTGAAGAGGATGAATTGAATCAAAAAAAAGAAGTTTCAAAAAATGACTTTGTAAGCGCTTCAATTTTAGAAGACCAGGTAAAGCAGCGGCACACCATTGAGTTTGGAAGTAAATCATACTTCTCAAAAATATCCGGGACTTATAACGAACAACTGTTAACTGTTAATTTTTCAATTTCGCCACAACCGGCATTCAACCGCCATTTCAATTTATTAATTGATAATTTAAAAAACTTTGAATCAAGAAAATACAGTCTTTTTATTTTTGCTGATAATCCAAAACAGTTAGAAAGATTACATACCATTTTCAGCGACCTTAACGCTGAAATTAATTTTACACCAATCCCAACTTCAATACACGAAGGTTTTATTGATAATGATTTAAAAGCTGTTTGTTATACTGATCATGAAATTTTTCAACGCTATCATAAATACAGGGTAAGACAGGCATTCAGTAAAAACAAGGCGCTCACTTTAAAAACGCTTCGTGAACTGCAGCCAGGAGATTATGTAACTCATATTGATCATGGAGTTGGCGTGTACAGCGGCCTTGAAAAAATAGAGGCGAATGGAAGGTTGCAGGAGGCCGTACGCATTGTTTATAAAGACAAAGATCTTTTATATGTAAATATTTCTTCTCTTCATAAAATAAGCAAATACAGTGGAAAGGAAGGCACAGTGCCCAGAATGAATAAGCTGGGCAGCGATGTATGGAATAAGCTTAAAGACAAAACAAAAAAACAGGTAAAGGATATTGCAACTGATCTTATAAAATTATATGCTCAAAGAAAAAGCCTGAAAGGCTTTGCTCACTCACCTGATAATTACATGCAAACAGAACTGGAAGCCTCGTTTGTATATGAAGATACTCCTGATCAAAACAAGGCAGTGACAGATGTAAAAAATGATATGGAAAAGCCGTCGCCAATGGACAGGCTTGTATGCGGTGATGTGGGTTTTGGTAAAACAGAAGTAGCCATAAGAGCTGCTTTCAAGACTAATCTCGACGGGAAACAGGCTGCAGTACTGGTTCCTACGACTATTCTTGCTTACCAGCATTTCAAAACTTTCAGCGAACGTTTAAAAGATTTTCCTGTAACAGTTGATTATATTAATCGTTTTAAAACTTCCAAAGAAAAAAAGGATACTTTACAAAAACTGGAAGCCGGTAAAATTGATATTATCATTGGAACACATGCCCTGCTTGGTAAAGATGTAAAATTTAAAGACCTCGGCTTAATGGTGATTGATGAAGAACAAAAATTTGGTGTAGCCTCAAAAGAAAAATTAAAACAAATACGTACAACTGTTGATTCGCTTACACTAACGGCTACGCCTATCCCAAGAACTTTACAGTTTAGCCTCATGGGCGCAAGAGACCTTAGTATTATAAACACTCCGCCACCTAACCGCCAGCCTATTCAAACAGAAGTGCATGTTTTTAACCAGGATTTTATACGGGATGCTATTTATTACGAAACTGAAAGAGGGGGCCAGGTTTTCTTTATTCATAACCGGGTACATGGCCTTTCGGAAATGCGTGGCTTGTTGCAAGGGCTTTGCCCTGACCTTAGTATTGCTTATGCACACGGGCAAATGGAAGGCGACCGACTGGAAGAAACTATTCTTGATTTTATGGACCGCAAATATGATGTGCTGCTATGTACTAACATTATTGAAAGCGGTGTTGATATTCCTAATGTAAATACCATAATTGTAAACAACGCTCACCAGTTTGGCCTCAGCGATCTTCACCAGTTAAGAGGTCGTGTAGGCCGCAGCAATAAGAAAGCTTTTTGTTATTTGCTGGCGCCGCCAATGAGTACGTTGCCTGCTGACAGCCGCAAGCGCTTAACAACTCTTGAGCAATATAGTGACCTTGGAAGTGGCTTCCAGATTGCGATGCGTGACCTTGACATACGTGGTGCCGGCAATTTATTAGGAGGAGAACAAAGTGGATTTATTGCAGAAATTGGGTTTGAAATGTACCAGAAAATTTTAGATGAAGCCATTCGTGAACTGAAGCGGAAAGAGTTTAAAGAATTGTTTAAGGAAGAAATTCAAAAGCAGGATGACTTTGTTTCGGATTGCACGATTGATACTGATTTGGAAATTTTAATTCCTGATGAATATGTAGAAAGTATTACTGAACGGCTAAGTCTTTATTCAAGACTGGATAATTGCAAAACCGAAAAAGACCTTATGGATTTTCACAATGAAATGATTGACAGGTTTGGAGCAGTTCCTTCACAGGTAGAAGATCTTTTTACAACGGTAAGATGCCGCAAAATAGCTGTTGATCTTGGATTTGAAAAAATGATATTGAAAGATGATACTTTAAAATGTTTTTTTGTCGCTAATCCGGAATCACCTTATTTCAGCAGTAAAACTTTCCGGAAAATTTTAAATTTTATTCAAACCCAAACAAATAAGGCAAGACTTAAGCAGGTAGGCAGAAACGGTATTTTGATAGTAAGAGAGGTATTCAACATGACCGAATTATATGAATTTTTAAATAAAGTGCACAAGGCTTCTGTTTTGGAAGAATCTATTGCATAAAAAAACGATACAGTTTCACTATATCGCCTTAAAAATTCTTTTATAAAATCTACCAGCTTTTTTTGGCCACACCATCTTTCACAGCCTGCAGAGCATTAGCTTCACTTAACATAGTAGTCATCTTATTTCCTTTTCCATCATCACCCTGGGCCATATATCCGCCCCGCGAAGTTTTAGTTATTACTGCATTCTGCATAGGAACATTCTTTTCTTTGGTTTTCATGCAATAGGCTGTTAACATTTTTGACATTTTGATTGGGTTTATAGTTTAATAAGTTGGTTAAAGCCCAAAGTCAGTTGACAGTGGATTTCAAATGTAGGAATTTATACGTATTTCACCTTATATAATTTGCTCACAAAAAGCTCCCATTAATTTTGAAGGGAATTTTTAATTTTTGCAAGAAGCACATTCAATTGATATGAAAAATACATTTCATAAGAATATTCTATCTTCTTTTCAACAAAATCTTTATAAGGGCTAAACCTGAAATCAAAGTTTCCATTACGAAAAAGCTTTATGTCGTAGATGAGGCTCGCAAGAAGTAAATGACGATGTTTTTCTACCAGGCCAATATATTTTTCTGAAACTGAGCTAAACAATGAATTGCCCCGTGGATTTATAAATCCATCGCTGTTCCAGTATCTTAAATCAAGATCAAAATATTTAAATTTAAATAAAAGGTGCGACAGGTAAGCACTTCCTTCATTAAAGGGTTGCACTTTTTTACCCGAGATATCTTTATAATTCACATAGTAATTATCAGCAACGATCTTTTGCAAAAAATGATCACCAACATTAATAGCGAGTGAAATGCCTAAGGCATCATTCACAATCGAAGTTAATGGAGCAGTGCTTGTATCAATTTGACCTCCTTTGTGTGAATACAACAGTTGTAGTGGAATCTTTAATTCAATTCTATCATTGTTTATCAAATTAAATTTTGCAATGTAACCGATATCAAATTGTTCTTTGAAGGGATCGCCAAGATGAATGGCTTTTCTCCAGTTTATAAAAAAATCATGTTCATAAGGTTTGGTATCAACAAAAAACTGGAAACCATTTTCAAGCCTTTCATTGATAAGTAATTTGTAATCGTAAATTGGTTCAATGTAACCATGATTGGTATTTCCTTCCAGTGTACCAAGAATGAACGAGGAATGTTTGGCCTTATATTTTACAGAAAAAGTTGGGGCAATCGTTGTGTATTCTTTTCTACCAAATTCTTTCTGTAAATAAATTCCTCCTTTGATTATGAACCTTGAATTGGGTTGATATTGAATTTCAGGAATAAGCTGGTAACCAAACAAAGTGCCGCTAAGAGGAATATTTCCAAAATACTCAGTATTATAAATGTAATTGAGATTATAAATATTCAGAGAAAGTTTTTCGCTGTCAGCAGTATTAATTTCCTGCTTGCTTTTGAATAAGGGATATTCAATTTGGGCAGTCGCTTTTATACAAATTGAAAGAAGAAATAGTGTGAGTAATCTTCCTGAAGAACTACTTATAGAATAGGACATTGTGAGCTTGGCAAATTTTTCAGGATGCAATATTACACATCTAACCTTGCATATTTTGCATGAGTTTCAATAAATTCCCTGCGGGGTGGCACTTCATCTCCCATAAGCATACTGAATACACGGTCTGCTTCAGCAGCGCTGTCAATGGTTACCAATTTTAAAGTACGTGTTGCAGGATTCATAGTTGTTTCCCATAGTTGTTCAGAATTCATTTCACCAAGGCCTTTGTAACGTTGTACATGAACAGCATCTTCTTTCCCCCCGGCAACCTGTATCACCCAGGCTTTTCGTTCATCATCATTCCATGCATACGTTTGTTCTTTCCCTTTCTTTAATAAATACAATGGTGGCTGGGCAATGTAAACAAAACCCTGCTCTACCAGTTCTTTCATGTAACGAAAAATAAATGTTAGTATCAATGTAGCTATGTGGCTTCCATCCACATCAGCATCAGTCATAATGATAAGCTTATGATACCGGAGCTTGCTTATATCCAAAGCCTTAGGATCTTCAATGGTACCAATTTTTACTCCAAGTGCAGTAAACATATTTCGTATTTCCTCATTATCATAAATGCGATGCTCCATTGCTTTTTCCACGTTAAGAATTTTACCACGCAAAGGTAAAATAGCCTGGTAAGTACGGTCACGGCCCTGTTTAGCTGTTCCACCTGCCGAGTCTCCTTCCACAAGGAAGAGTTCGCATCTGAATGGATCCTTATCACTGCAATCTGCAAGCTTACCGGGCAATCCACCGCCCGTTAGTACGCTTTTGCGCTGTACCATTTCACGGGCTTTTTTTGCAGCGGCTCTTGCCTGGGCGGCTAATATTACTTTTTGAATGATTGTTTTGGCATCTCTTGGATTTTCTTCAAGATAGGCAACCAATACCCGGCTAAGTGTTGAATCTACCACACCCATAACTTCATTGTTACCAAGCTTGGTTTTTGTCTGCCCTTCAAATTGGGGCTCGGGAACTTTAATAGAAATTACAGCCGTTAAGCCTTCACGAAAATCATCGCCTTCAATTTCTACTTTTGCTTTTTCAAACATACCTTCCTTCTCGCCATAATTTTTAAACACACGTGTTATAGAACGCCTGAAACCGGATACATGTGTACCACCTTCAATAGTGTTGATGTTATTTACATAACTGAATAAATGTTCCTGGTAACCGGTATTGTATATCATGGCAACTTCTACGGCTACATTACTTACCGCATCATGACCATCGCAATAAATTACAGTAGGAAGTAATGACTGGCGGCTGCCATTTTTATCAATTAATTCAACAAATTCAACTATACCTCCTTCACTGTAAAAAGTTTTCGAGTATGTATTACCGTTATCATCTTTTTCACGCAGGTCATTCAATACAATGCGAATTTTTTTATTCAAAAAAGATAATTCCCTTAATCTTCCTTCCAGGATTTCCCTGTTATAAACCGATACAATAAAAATAGATGTGTCGGGCCAGAACTGAATCTCAGTGCCGGTTTTGACACTTTCTCCTATTTCACGAACAGGATATTGTGGAATTCCCTTGGCATATTCCTGTTCAAATATTTTACCCTCACGATTTACTCTTACATGAAATTTTATACTAAGAGCATTTACGCAACTCACGCCAACACCATGCAAGCCACCGCTCACTTTATAGGTATTCTTGTCAAACTTTCCTCCTGCATGAAGCACCGTCATTACTACTTCAAGGGCGCTCTTTTTTTCTTTCTTCATTATACCCGTAGGAATACCACGGCCATCATCTATTACAGTTATGGAGTTATCTTCATTGATAGTAACAACAATATTGCTGCAATATCCGGCCAGGGCTTCGTCAATTGAATTATCAACCACTTCATATACCAGGTGGTGAAGACCCTTATTACCTACATCGCCAATGTACATTGCGGGACGCTTTCTTACTGCTTCCAATCCTTCGAGAACCTGGATGCTATCTGCGCCATAACTATCTAATTTGGGAATAATAACTTCTGCTGTTTCTGCTGTCATATTAAGGGATAAAAACGCTTTTGTGTTGTAAAAATTACAACCCTGCAAATGTACGAATAATACGACCAAACACCTAAAAAGGGTTCTTAAACCGAAAGAGTTTTCTGCACAAGTTTTTAAGAATTTTTTTGGTATTAAAAAATTCTATTTTATTAAAAGTTTTGATTGAAAAAATTTTCTACCGCAAGAGGAATTAGGAGTGGTAAATATCATTGAGTGGACGAGAAACATTAAGGGCAGGTTTGAAACATCTATTTTACAATTTTATACTTCAGTTTTACAAGGATTAAGCCGATAGCCTTATCTTTACAAATATTTAAAAATGGAATCAGCTCAAAATATATTATCTGTTGCATTGAATCATCCTGTAATGCTGGAAGAAATGGAATTGGTTCACCATAAAACCCAGATGATCCCCGGCACTGTTCAATACATTATTAACCGGTATCGAAAAGTGCCCAATGCAACTTTTGAAGATACAGGGATGATGATTTATAATTTCAAAGCCGAAGATCATAAAAACAGTAACCTTGAGTTAGTGTTTTGTATTACCGGAAATCGTTATTGCAAACAAAAAGATTCTGAATGTAATTTTTGTAAACATTCTCAATCTCACAACTGCCAGGAAGTAATTGAAACGGTTGATGTTGCTGCTTTTCGCTTTAATGCCGATCATCTCTCCCAGTTTGTAAAGGGTATTAAAGCCACTTCATTTTCTGAAAATATTTTAAACTTTAACCATACCTCCTCATTCTCAAAAACTTTACCTCTTTGCAGCAGAACGAGAAATGTTTTAGATGCTTTATTAAATCATTCCTATTCTGAAAGTCTCGAAAATATTTTTATAAATGCTCAAACACAAATGCTGCTTTTATACAGCATGGAATGTATGGCCGGTGACAGTGAAGATTCTTTTACCTGTAAATTTTTAGCTAATGAAGCAGACCGGGAAAAGATAGCATTGGCACGTAAAATATTGCTGGAGCATATCAGTGAGCCTTTAACGATTAAAGAGCTTAGCCGTAAAGCAGCTATTAATGAATGTTATTTAAAAAAAGGGTTTAAAGAAATGTACGGCACTACTATATTCGATTTTTTTCAAAGCCAGCGCATGGAGCATGCAAAATATCTTTTGTATGAAAAGGGATTAAGTGTTACAGATGTTTCCGGGTTGCTGGGTTATTCTTCTATCTCCCATTTTTCCACAGCCTTTAAAAAGCACACCGGCTTAAAGCCTTGTGAGCTATTGTTCCATTAAACTCACAATTTCCTTTTTTCGCAAATCGGTTTTCCCGATTTTGTAAATCATTCATAACGATTGATTCTTCATTTGCAGTAATAAATAATGCCAATGAAAAAAATAATGTTATTTGCTTTTTGTTCCATCAGCTTCCACGCCTTTTCACAGGACAGATTTTTTGCCAGAACATATACTTCCAATGTTTTACCTAAGGGTGCGATCGATCTTGAATTTTGGCATACGTCCCGATTTGGACACAAAAATCAATTTTTTCATGCACAGGATCAAAGAATGGAAATTGAATTTGGCCTGGGCAAAAATCTTCAAACATCTTTTTACTTCAATCGTTTTCAAACAAGATTCAGTGAAGGGAATAATGGAACAGCCACCTCAAACGAAATTGGTTTTAGTAATGAATGGAAACTAAAGCTCAGTGATCCTACAGCAAATAAAATAGGACTGGCTTTATATGCTGAAGCCACCATTAAAGGTGGAGATGAAGTTGAATTGGAAACAAAAATCATTCTTGACAAATATATCGGGAAAAGCCTTTTTGCTTTTAATGGTGTTGCAGAATTTGAAAAAGAATTTGAATGGGAAAATGGCCGTGTAAAAAACAATGGGTGGATTACTCCTGTAGAATTGGACCTTGCTTATTTATACAATATAAATCCAGCTTTTGGTGTAGGAATTGAAGTCGTGAATACTAATGATATTGCACCAAATGAGGGATGGAAAAATTCAATATTTTACGCAGGGCCTACTCTAAGTTATCGCGGAAACAGGTGGTTTGCTATTGTTAATTATTTGCCTCAATTATATAATATTCACAAAACTACTTATTCACCGGGTTCAAAAGTATTAGATAATCACGAGAGAGCAGAAGCAAGAATCATATTCGGAATATCTTTATAATTCTAAATTTGATATGAAAAAAATATTTACTTTTTTATTTATAGGGTTCATTTCCTGTACCTCTGCTTCAAAAAACAAGAATACAAGCGGTTCAACTCCTATGCGGGAAAGGGTTGAATTACCCACAGCACAAATAAAAGTTCCTGGTATAACCATAGAAAAATTAGATGCCGGAAAAAAATTGTATGTGATGGATTGCACAAGTTGCCACGCAATGAAGCACCCTTCTAATTATACAATGGATCAATGGGACACAATTTTACCAAAGATGTATATCAAATCTAAGATGAGTGATGAGAATCAAAAAAAACTTATCAGGGATTATGTAATGGCAAAATCAAAATAAAATTATCAGACCGTAATTTACCTTCACTTTTTCCGGTACTTTTTATACAGCCTGATTGCAAGCATAAGCACAACAGAAAAAGCAACCAGTGCACTCACTCCCCAGACCACACTGAGCAATTGTTTTACAACTGCAAGCATTACTATAGAAATTAAAAATAATGTTGCCACTTCATTCCATGTTCTTAATTGTTGGGATGACCATCGAAAATTTTCGTTTTGTTGCTGACGAAAAATTGAATGCAAACTCAAATGATATATGAACAGCCCGAGTACAAAAAAAAGTTTTACCAGGAGCCAGCGAGGTAAGCTGCCATATAATACGCCAATCCATATTCCAAAAATCAAAGTAAGAATGGCAGAAGGCCATGTAATGCCATACCAAAGGCGCTTTTGCATGATGCCAAATTGTTTTAGCAGAATGGTTTTTTCAGGCTCCTGTTTAGTATTGGCTTCTGCTTTATATACAAAAAGCCTCACGATGTAAAACAGTCCGCTAAACCATGTAACTACAAAAATGATATGCAAGGCTTTAATGTAGAAATACATTTTTATTTAAATGTCTTTTAATTGAATAGGTTATTAGATTGGTCATTGAGTCGTTAGTCATTTGACCCATTGACTTTTGCCCAATGACTTTTTATTTTGGTTCAGTTACGTATTTCGCAATTGCTTCCACCCATAAAGGGTTAACATTAAGACAAGGGATCATTGTAAAAGATTCTCCTCCTGCTTCCATAAAAATTTCTTTACCTCTTATAGCAATTTCTTCCAATGTTTCCAGGCAGTCACTTACGAATGCCGGACATACAATCAACAATCTTTTGATGCCCGCCCCAGGCAATTCTTTTAATCTTATATCGGTAAAAGGTGTAAGCCATCCCTTTCCCAAACGTGACTGAAAAGAAAGGCTGTACTTGTCTTTTGGAATATTTAATTTTTCTGTAACTAATCTTGTTGTAGTAAAAACCTGGTGCCGGTAACAATGTGCATGAGCAGGTGAAGCAACATTACAACAATTTTCTACCTGCAAACAATGACGCCCGGTAATATCACTTTTATGAATGTGTCGCTCTGGAATGCCATGGTAACTAAATAAGAGCTGATCGAATGGCTCTTTTAAAAAAGGCCTGATATTTTCTGCGAGGGCGTTTAAATAATCAGGTTCATTATAAAACGGATCTATAAAAGTTAGTTTAAAAGAATATTTTTTCTTCTTATAAATTCCCTTCGTATACTCAACGGCAGTTTCGTAACTCGACATTGCATAATGCGGGTAGAGAGGTAAAGCAATAACTTCTTCGATGGATGGATCTCTTTTTAATAATGCTTCAAAGCCTGCTTCAGGTGTAGGATTTCCATAGCGCATGGCTATTTCCACGGGCTGTTCAATTTCATTTTGTAAAGCATGCTTTAATTGCTTTGTCCCAACAATTAATGGTGAACCTTCTCTAGTCCAGATTGTTTTATAAGCCTCAGCAGATTTTGATGCTCTGAATGGAACTATAATTCCTTTTACTAATAATGCTCTTAATAACCAGGGTTTATCGATTACCCTTTCGTCCATTAAAAATTGATCAAGATATTTTTTTACATCTCCTGCTTTTGTAGAGTCCGGAGATCCAAGGTTCATCAATAAAATTCCTTTCTTCGCTATCATTTTTTATGAATATTTGCAAATGTAAGCCGCTTCTAAATAAAGCAACTTTGTTATTAAATATTACGTTATTTGTTCAGAATATTTTATTTTCAAATTTTGAAAAGAGATTATCAATTGAATATAAGTTCTGAAAATTAAACAGGGTATGATTTTAATTTATTCTTTTTTTTTAAAATAAATTGGAAGCATTATTATCCTCGTTTTAAATTGATTATGGTTTTATGACTTTTTTGTGACTTTTCGGGGATCGCATAAAAATATTTTTGCAGCAGTTATGGATATAGATGAATCTTCGCATAATTTTTTGAATAACTTTTGCATAGCGGGTATTAACTATCGCAAAAGCGATATAAGCATTCGCGGTAAATTTTCTTTGTTACCGGAACATTCTATTTTATTATTACAACAGGCAGTTTCGAAAAAATTTCCGGCTTGCATGGTTCTTTCTACATGCAACAGAACAGAGATTTACGGCATGTGCGATCATCCTCATGAACTTATAGAAATGCTTTGTATTCATACGCATGGGAATATGAAAGAATTTATTGAACATGGTTATCAATACCAGGGCCTTTCTACAATAGAACATTTGTTCAAAGTGGCTGCCGGGCTGGATTCCCAGATAATTGGTGACTATGAAATTTTATCCCAGTTAAAACAGGCAGCAAAGCTTGCAAAGGATAATAACTGCCTTAACAGCTTTATGGAACGTGTAATAAATTATGCATTGCAGGCATCAAAGGAAATAAAAACAACTACTAAATTAAGTTCAGGAACTGTATCTGTTTCTTACGCAGCTATTGAAATAATTAAAGAAAGAATTGTAGACATCGGTAATAAAAAAATACTTTTGGTGGGTACAGGAAAATTCGGAAACCAGATTGGGAAAAATTTAAAGAATTATTTACCTGGTACAAAACTTTCCTTTACAAACCGTACAGATAAAAAAGCCATTGACCTTGCGCAGGAATGTGGCGGTAATTTTATTCCTTACAGCGATTTACTTACCGAAGCAAATGATGCTGATATAATTATTGTAAGTTCTGCTTCGGAAAGCTATACCATTCACCCGTCATTTTTTTCAACCTATAAATCCAGGCTTATTCTTGATCTTTCCGTTCCTGAAAACGTTGATCCTGTTGTAAAAAACATTGAAGGGGTCACTGTTTTAAATGTAGATGAAATATCTGTTATTCTTAATAAAACAATCTCAGTTCGCCAGGCCGAAATTCCTAAGGCAATCGAAATTATAAACAGGACCTTGCTGGATTTATGCAACTGGTATCGCAGACAGGAAATAAATCCTTCCCTCCGCATCGTAAAAACGCAATTGTATGAATTGAGCGAAATACACATAAAAAAACGCCCTTACGATGCAAAAATTCACAAAGCGATATCTTCCCTTGCAATACAACTGCACAATCAAAATAATAAAGGCTGCCAATGCATTAATGCATTAAGCACTTACCTTCACATGAATTGAAACAAGCTGTTAAGATAGGAACACGTGAAAGTCAATTGGCTGTATGGCAAGCTATGCTTGTACAAAAGCTATTGAAACAAAATGATGTTGCATCAGAACTTGTTTACATTAAAAGTGAAGGAGATATTGATACTGTTACACCGTTATATGAATTGGGCGTTCAGGGAATTTTTACCAAATCACTTGACGTTGCTTTACTGAATAAGCGTATCGATATTGCAGTTCACTCTTTAAAGGATGTTCCAACAAAATTAGCTGATGGCATTCAACAGGCGGCAGTTTTAGAAAGGGCTTCTTATAAAGACATACTGGTTTATAAAAATGATTTATCTTTTTTAGAAGATAAAAATAGTATAGCTACGATTGCAACAAGCAGTATACGACGAATGGCACAATGGCTATACCGTTATCCCAATCATGCTTTTGAAAATTTACGAGGCAATGTTAATACCCGGTTGCGAAAAATAAATGAACATAACTGGAACGGTGCCATCTTTGCAGCTGCAGGTCTTGAAAGAATTAATCTTCGTCCGGAAAATTCGATAGACCTTGACTGGATGCTACCTGCACCAGGTCAGGGAGCCATTACAATTGTATGCAGAAATGATGATACTTTTTCATTTAAAATTTGTAATGAACTAAATGATACAAACACAGAATTATGTACAAAAATTGAACGTGATTTTTTAAGAGCTTTATTAGGAGGATGTTCGACACCAATAAGTGCTTTGGCAGAAGTTGAAAATGACACCATTATTTTTAAAGGTAATGTTTGCAGTCCCGACGGAAAGAATAAAATAGAAATTGAAAAAAAAGAGAAAATTAAAGACAGCGATGACCTGGGAATAATTGCGGGTAATAAATTTTTGACAAATGAAAAAGCCTGCCAAATAATCTATGGTTTAAGAAATGCAAAATAAAATTCAAATATTAAGTACAAGACCTGTAGGTGAAGCGCTCATTAATAAAGCGGCTTTGAATAATATTATTATAGATGAATTCTCTTTTATTAAAACTGAGGAAATTATTGATAGAGAAACTGCAGAAAAGATAAGAGAATTATCACATCAAAAAATTACAGCAGTCTTTACCAGTATGAATGGAGTAACTGCAGTAGAAAAATTGCTATCATTTAAACCTTTATGGAAAATTTTTTGCATTGGCAATACTACAAAAAAACTGGTGGAGAAAATATTTGGTGAAGCGAATATTTCCGGAGATGCAGAGAATGCTAATCTATTAGCAGAAAAAATAATTGCTGATTCATCAATAAAAAAAATAATTTTTTTTTGCGGTGATCAACGAAGGGAAGAATTACCAGCAAAACTTAAAAAAAATAAAATAGATATTGAAGAATTCACAGTTTATAAAACTATAGAAACCCCACAGGTTTTGTCCAAACAATATGATGGGATTTTATTTTTTAGTCCAAGTGCAGTTAAAAGTTTTTTTAAAAAAAATTCAATTGATAATAATACAAAGAGTTTTGCAATTGGCTTCACGACCGCAAATGCATTAAAACTTTTTATCCAACAACCTGTTATTATAGCTGAAAAGCCAGGTAAAGAAAATTTAATAAACCTCGCTATTGAACATTTCAGCAAAACAAAAGTTTTCTAAATGCAATTAAAGAACGACTTATTATTAAAAGCTTTACGAAGAGAAAAAGTTGACAGGCCACCAGTATGGATGATGCGTCAGGCGGGCCGCTATTTGCCTGCTTACATGAAACTAAGAGAGAAGTATGATTTTTTTACACGTGTGCAGACACCAGAACTAGCGTGCGAAATAACTCTTCAGCCAATAGAACAGTTAGGCGTAGACGCAGCAATTATTTTTTCTGACATTTTAGTTATTCCACAGGCAATGGGAATGAAGGTACTAATGGAAGAAGGTAAAGGTCCCTTGTTGCCAAATGTAATTCAAACACAAAAAGATATTGATGCATTGGTTACTGATAATGTTGAAGAAAAATTAAATTACGTAACAAAGGCTTTATCTCTAACCATGCAGCAATTAAATGGCAGCGTTCCATTGATCGGTTTTGCAGGCGCACCCTGGACGATACTGTGTTACATGGTAGAAGGAAAGGGAAGTAAAACATGGGAAAAAGCGAAACAGTTTTGCTTTACTCAACCTCATCTTGCTCATCAATTATTGCAAAAAATTACAGATATTACCATTAGTTATTTAAAGGCCCAGGCACGAGCCGGAGCAGATGTGTTGCAGATTTTTGATAGCTGGAGTGGGGTTTTAAGTCCCAGGGATTTTAAACTTTTTTCACAACCTTATTTAATCCAAATTGCTGATGAGGTTAAAAACCATGCACCTCTTATTTTGTTCCCAAAGGGAAGCTGGTATGCATTAAAAGAACTTAGTGAAAGCAGCGCTTCAGCGCTTGGATTAGATTGGTGTATTGCGCCGAAGATGGCAAGAGAACTAACGGGAAACAAAATTACTTTGCAGGGAAATTTTGATCCTGCTAAATTGTTACTGCCTGTTGAGGATATTAAAAAAGCAGTTACAGAAATGATAGATGAATTTGGCGTACAGGGTTACATTGCAAATTTGGGCCATGGCATCACTCCAAATATTCCTGTTGAAAATGCAAAGGCTTTTATTGATGCAGTTAAAGAATATGGCCTCCCCTAAGCCCCTCCAGCGGATAGAAAACCTTTATGAGTTTCATAAAAATTTGAAAATGTCAGTTAAAGAAGAATGGAAAAAATTTATCAACGAGTTACAAAACCGCATCTGCATTGCGTTAGAAGAAACTGATGGGAAAGCAAAATTTATAGAAGAGGTATGGACAAGAAAAGAAGGAGGAGGAGGTAAAACAAGGGTTATTACTAATGGAAATGTTTTTGAGAAAGGCGGCGTAAATACTTCAATCGTGTTTGGTGATGTAACAGACGAGATGAAAACACAATTAAATATGGGTGGATCAAAATGGTTTGCATGTGGGTTAAGTGTGGTAATGCATCCCGTCAATCCTTATGTTCCTACTGTTCATTGTAATTACAGGATGTTTGAATTGTATAGTGAAAATGATGAAGTAATTGATCGATGGTTTGGTGGTGGCACCGATCTTACTCCTTATTATTTATTTGAAGAAGATGCAAAGCATTTTCATCAAACTTATAAAAATGTTTGTGATGAATTTGATTCATCTTTTTATTCTTTATTTAAAAAAGATTGTGATAATTATTTTGTGAACTGGCATAGGAATAATGAACGAAGGGGGATCGGGGGAATTTTTTATGACTATCAGCGCCCGGCAGAAAATAAGGATGTAAATTTTTGGATGAACTTTGGAAAAGCCTGTGGTGATGCATTCTTTACTGCTTATTTACCCATTGTGGGAAAAAGAAAATCAATTAAATACAATGAAGATCATAAACACTGGCAGGAAATAAGAAGAGGCCGTTATGTTGAATTTAATTTAGTACATGACCGTGGCACTTTATTCGGATTAAAGACAAATGGAAGAACAGAAAGTATACTAATGAGTCTGCCCCCAACTGTAAGATTTGAATACAATTACCAGCCGGAAAAAGGGAGTGAAGAAGATAAAATTTTACAGGTATGTTTACATCCGATAGATTGGATTGATATCTGATTTTCATTTTAATGCTAAAATTTTTAATTGATCAATAATGTATTTGCAAAGAAGAAACAGAATCCTCCGGCAATCACCTTCAATCCGCAGTCTTGTCTCTGAAACTATCCTTACTCCTAATGATTTTATAGCACCGCTATTTATTGATGAAGGTGAAAATGTATCTTTTGAAATTCCATCCATGCCAGGGTATTACCGGCGTTCTTTGGATGGAACAATAAAAGAAGTTCAAGAACTTTGGAGCATGGGAATTAAGAGTGTTTTGCTATTCGTTAAAGCACCGGATGAAGTAAAAGATAATACAGGAAAAGAGGCCTGGAATAATAGTGGATTAATGCAACGCAGCATCAAAGCAATTAAAGATGCTTTGCCCGAAATGGTTGTAATGACTGATGTTGCCTTGGATCCCTATTCATCTTATGGGCATGATGGTATTGTAGAAAATGGTGAAATTGTAAATGATCCTACCGTAGAGGCGTTAATAAAAATGAGCATAAGCCATGCGCAGGCCGGTGCTGATTTTGTTGCTCCGAGCGACATGATGGATGGTCGCATTGGCGCCATACG
The DNA here is from genome assembly GCA_040005535.1 of Ginsengibacter sp. GTDB lineage: Bacteria > Bacteroidota > Bacteroidia > Chitinophagales > Chitinophagaceae > Ginsengibacter. The sequence goes on from JBDTYU010000287.1 coordinate 16,308, forward strand.
TGAAGCTTTGGAACAAAACAATTTTACGAAAACAGGCATTATGGCTTACAGCGCAAAGTATGCTTCCTGTTTTTATGGCCCTTTCAGAGATGCTCTTGATTCTGCACCCGGCTTTGGTGATAAAAAGACCTATCAAATGGATTATGCAAACCGTATAGAGGCATTAAAAGAAGCATTGATGGATGAAGAAGAAGGTGCAGATATAATAATGATTAAACCTGCTATGGCTTATCTTGATATAATCCGCGAAGTTAAAAATAGTGTAACCGTTCCCGTTAGTGCCTACCATGTGAGTGGGGAATATGCCATGATAAAAGCGGCAGCAAAAATGGGATGGATTAATGAAGACAAAGCTGTAATTGAAACCCTTACTTCCATTAAGAGAGCTGGCGCAGATTTAATTGCTACTTATTTTGCAAAAGATGCAGTGCGGTTGCTGGGTTAATTTTAAATAGCTGATCTGGAATTGTATCAATATTGGTCATTGATTCTAAATGACAATTTATTATTCAACAATAAATGCAATCATGTTTATTATTGAACTGATTTATAAAGTACCACTTGAACAAATTGATGCCTATATGAAGCAACATGTTAAGTTTCTGACCAAATATTATCATTCAAAAAATTTTATTGTTTCAGGTAGAAAGCTTCCAAGAGACGGCGGAATAATTTTAGCTACTGCGTCAAACAAAAAAGAAATTGAAAAGATTATTAAAGAAGACCCTTTTTATAAGTATAAACTTGCAGAGTTTCGTATCATAGAATTTAATGCAAGCCAGAAAGCTGTAAACATAAATGAACTTTTTAAATGATGAACAATAAACGCAGCCAACAACTTTTCGCCCGTGCACAACAATCAATTCCTGGCGGTGTAAATTCTCCCGTTCGTGCTTTTAAAAGTGTAGGTGGCACGCCTTTATTTATAAAGTCTGCAAAGGGCGCCTATATGTTTGATGACGATGGCAACCGTTATATAGATTATATCAATTCATGGGGGCCCATGATTCTGGGACATGCGTATAAGCCGGTGGTAAAAGCTATTAAGAAAAAAGTATTGGATTCAACTTCTTTTGGTGCACCTACGGAATTGGAAATTGATATGGCAGAACTTATAAAAAGTATGGTTCCCAATGTAGATCTCATACGCATGGTAAGCAGCGGTACAGAAGCTTGTATGAGTGCCGTTCGGCTGGCAAGAGGATATACCGGCAAAAACAAAATTATCAAATTTGAGGGATGCTATCATGGGCATGCAGATTGCTTTTTAGTTAAAGCCGGTAGTGGAATGGCTACATTGAATATTCAAACAGTTCCCGGTGTTACTGCAGGCGTTACCACCGATACACTCATTGCTCCATATAATAAACTTACTGCTGTAGAAAAATTAATAGAAGAGAATAAAGGAGAAATTGCCGCTCTCATTATTGAACCTGTGTGTGGCAACATGGGCTGCATCCCTCCCCAACCAGGGTTTTTAGAAGGCTTGCGAAAATTGTGTGATGAAGACAATATTGTTTTCATCTTTGATGAAGTGATGACAGGTTTTCGGTTAGCAGCAGGAGGTGCACAGGAAAAGTTAAACATTAATGCTGACCTGGTTACTTATGGAAAAGTAATTGGCGGAGGCTTACCCGTAGGAGCATTTGGCGGAAAAAAAGAAATTATGGAACATATTGCTCCATTAGGAAATGTTTACCAGGCGGGTACGTTAAGTGGTAATCCAATCGCTATGATCGCAGGATTTACCATGCTGACTGAATTAAAAAATAATCCCGGCATATTTGCTGAACTAGAAAAAAAATGTTTACGTCTTGAAAATGGAATGCATGAAGTTTTAAAGAATAAAAAAATTCCACATTGCATCAATCGTATGGGTAGTATGATTAGTCTTCATTTTTGCAATCATAAAGTTGTTGATTTTGAAACTGCTTCCAAAGCGGATATCCCGATGTTCAATAAATTTTTTCATCACATGCTTGACAAAGGAATTTATCTTCCACCATCAGCTTACGAAAGCTGGTTTCTAAGTAATGCCCTAACTAAAAAAGATATTGACAAAACAATTTCAACTTTGGAAAGTTTTTCTTTTAACTGATCCTGAAAAGTTTTATAAAAATTTATTAAATATAAAAAAGGGCGAAGATTTTATTCTTCGCCCTTTCCCCTAATAAAAACATAAACCTATAAGCCTTCGTGATTATTAAAATAAATCTAAAGCCATAGAAGAACTATCAGGGTTTTCCGTTAGCAACGGCCAACTCTGTTCTTTATAGAACAAAGATGTGTGTAGTAAGTCAACAAGTTCTAATATTATGCCAAATGGGAGTTGCAGATAAAATTTATCTAATCTTTTCGTTTAGACCTTGAAAATAGTTGGTTTGCTTCTTTATAGATATTATCCTAATAATATTTTATAATGATTGAAAATTATTCGAGTAATTCATATACGCTTTTGTGTATCCTCCTACCCATATACGAAATAAAAGAAATGATCGACATTACCCCTCTCAATTATGACTTGTTAATTATTACCTTTGCATCCTTTTTATAATATTGAAGGTTAGTAAAATGAAGCGCAAATATCCGGAATACAAGCAGCTAAATTTAACGCACATTGCAGAGGAAATGCTTGATATATGGGGGAAAGAAAAAACTTTCGAGAAAAGTGTGAGTCTTCGTGAGGGGCGCATTCCTTTTGTTTTTTATGAAGGACCACCAAGTGCCAACGGACTTCCCGGTATTCATCACGTAATTTCTAGAACTTTAAAAGATCTTGTTTGCCGTTATAAAACCATGCAGGGTTTCCAGGTAAAAAGAAAAGGAGGATGGGATACCCATGGCTTACCCATAGAGTTAGGTGTTGAAAAATTGCTGGGTATTACCAAAGAAGATATTGGCAAAAAAATATCTGTTGAAGATTACAATGCAACCTGCCGCAGGGAAGTTTTAAAGTTTAAAGATAAATGGGATGAGTTAACTCAAAAAATGGGCTACTGGGTTGATCTCAAACATCCATACATCACTTTTGAAAACAACTATATAGAAACGTTATGGTGGTGCCTGAAAGAATTATATAAAAAAGGTTTTCTTTATGAGAGTGTTAGCATTCAACCTTACTCACCCGCAGCAGGCACCGGCTTAAGTTCCCATGAATTAAATCAACCGGGTACTTATAAAGATGTAAAGGATACCAGCGTGGTAGCCATGTTTAAAGCGATTGAAAATGAAAACTCTGCGTTTCTGTTTGATGCTGCTAAAAGTCATGAGCTTTTCTTTCTTGCCTGGACAACCACTCCATGGACGTTACCTTCAAATTTGGGACTAACTGTTGGATCCAATATTGATTATATTCTTGTTAGAACTTTTAATCCATACAGCGGAAAACCCTGTGCTGTTATTCTTGCAAAAAATCTATTGCATAAATATTTTCCCGAACATCTTGATGAATGGACAGAAGGCAATAACACTGAATTGTATGAGGCAATAATAAATTGGATTGATAAAGGTTCTGATGAAAGTATTATAGAACAAAATGCAAATATTTTAAAAAACGAGTTTGATAATCTTATTAAGAAAAAACAACTGCCTTATAAGATTCAGATAGAATTTAAGGGCTCTCAAATTGAAGGCTGCGAATACATACAGTTGCTTCCTTCAGAAGCAAATACAATTGATGTAATAAAATTTCAAACGCCAGGTGCCTTGCCTTTTAAAGTAATAACTGGGGACTTTGTTACTACAGAAGATGGAACGGGCATTGTCCATACTGCTCCTGCTTTTGGCGCAGATGACTTTAAAGCTGGTAAAAAAAATAATCTCGGAATTTTAACCCTTGTAGATAAGGAAGGAAAATTTGTAGATGGCGTAGGGGAATTTAGTGGCCGCTTTGTAAAGAATTATAAAGATAATCCGCATTATGTTGATGTTAACGTTGACATTTCAGTTAAATTAAAAAAAGAAAATCGTGCGTTTAAAATCGAAAAATATGAACACAATTATCCGCACTGCTGGCGAACCGATAAGCCAATAATTTATTATCCGCTCGATGCATGGTTTATAAAAACCACAGCAGTAAAAGATAGAATGATTGAGCTTAATAATACTATCAACTGGAAGCCCGCTTCTACCGGCACCGGGAGGTTTGGTAACTGGCTCGAAAATATGGTTGACTGGAACCTTAGTCGCAGCCGTTTTTGGGGAACGCCGTTACCAATTTGGCGAACAGAAGATGGGGATGAAGAAAAATGTATAGGCTCTATTGGTGAATTGAAAGATGAAATAAAAGCGTCTATTCATGCAGGTTATATGAATATCCCTTCATCGGAAAATAATAAAAGCGGGATCAATAATTACATAGAAAAGCTTACTGCCGATTTACATAAGCCTTTTGTAGATGATATAATATTGGTTTCAGATAGGGTCCTGCCAATGAAAAGAGTTACAGATCTCATTGATGTATGGTTTGATAGTGGTGCCATGCCTTATGCCCAATGGCATATCCCTTTTGAAAATAAAGGGGAATTTGAAAAGAATTTTCCTGCAGATTTTATTGCTGAAGGAGTTGACCAGACAAGGGGCTGGTTCTACACTTTACATGCACTGGCAGCTTTATTGTTTGACAGCGTTGCATTTAAAAATGTCGTAAGCAATGGGCTCGTGCTTGATAAAAACGGTAATAAAATGAGTAAACGGGTTGGCAATGTTATAGATCCGTTTGAGACATTGGAAGTTTTTGGGCCTGATGCAACGAGATGGTACCTTATAACAAATGCATCGCCATGGGATAGTTTAAAATTTGATATAGAAGGAATCAGGGAAGTGCAGCGTAAATTTTTTGGAACCTTATACAATACTTACCAGTTCTTTGCTTTATACGCCAATGTAGATGGTTTCGTTTTCAAAGAAAAATATATCCCGGTCAATGAGCGTCCTGAAATTGATCAATGGGTCATGTCTTCTTTAAATAACCTTATTGTAAGTGTTACCAAAAGCTTTGATGACTATGAGCCTACACCGGCTGGCAGGGCAATAGAAAATTTTGTTGATGAACACTTAAGTAACTGGTATGTACGACTATCCCGGCGCAGGTTTTGGAAAGGTGAATATGAGCAGGATAAAATTTGTGCTTACCAAACTCTTTATGAATGCCTTGAAGTTATAAGCAGGCTGGTTGCACCCATTGCCCCATTTTTTGCAGACTGGCTTTTTTCAAATCTTAACAAAGTAACTAATCAGTTTCCTGAAGCTTCTGTCCATCATAGTAATTTTCCAAAATCTGATGGCAACCTTATAGATGCTAATCTTGAAGAGCGTATGCAAATGGCACAAGACGTGTCATCTTTAATTTTATCGCTTCGCAAAAAAGTAAATATTAAAGTAAGGCAGCCTCTTCAAAAAGTAATTATTCCTGCAAGTGATTCTTCATTTGCTCAAAAAATAAAAATGATTGAAGAAATTATTAAGTCGGAAACAAATATTAAAGAAGTAGAGGTAATACCGGCAAACAATAATTTTATTAAAAAGAAAGCTAAGGCAAATTTTAAAACCCTTGGGAAGAAGTTGGGTACTAAGATGAAATGGGCAGCAGAAAAAATCCATCAACTTGAAGATTCAGAAATTGATAAAATTCAGACTGGCAATTATTTGCTGAACCCTGATTATATAATCAAAAAAGAAGATAAAATTTTGATTTCACCTGCAGATGTGGAAATCTCTGCAAATGAAATTCCCGGCTTCGAAGTAGCAGTAAAAGGTAACCTTACAGTTGCCCTGGATATGGTATTAACCGAGGAACTTAGAAACGAAGGATTTGCCCGGGAATTTGTAAATCGCATCCAAACTCTTCGCAAGGAAAATAATTTTGAGTTAACTGACAAAATTGTGGTAAATGTTATAGATGACAATGTAGCGAGAACTCCAGTTACTGAATTTAATACTTATATTTGCGCCGAAATTTTGGCAGATAAATTATCGTTTGTTCCAGAATTATCAGATGGCATCGTGATCGATGTTAATAATCACTCTTTAACAGTTACAGTAACTAAAAAAGGAAACTAAGTATGGCTACTCAGAAAAAAAAGACAACTCCGGTTGTAAAGAAATCAGTTTCAAAAAAACACATTGTACAGAAAGTTGCACCTTCTGCTAAAAAAGTAAGTGCAAGTAAAACTATTTCAAAAAAACAGGTTGTCAAAAAAACTGATCCGAAGAAGAACGTAAGTTCTAAAAAACAATCACTGAAAAATAAAGATTCTTTAAAGAAAACAGCTAAACCCATTGGAAAATCTATACCGGCTAAAAAGTCTGCAAAGTCAGGTGTAAAAACAGCAGCACCTAAAAAATTGGCTAATACAAATAAAAAAACTGCGGTAAAGAAATCAGTAACTCCGGCAAAGAAATCAATTATAGTTGCAAAAAAAGCGGTCGCTCCTGTAAAAAAATCTATAGCTGTACCAAAGAAACAAACAGAGGGTAAATCAAAAACTTCCCAACAAAAACCTGTGGAAAAAGTAATTGCAAAAACTCCTGTGATAAATATGACTGATCATAAAAAGGAACTTAAAAAAGCTCTTACTAAAGTAAAAACCCAGGAGGCAAATAAAAAAGCTGAAAAGCCATTTGTAATGCCTAAAACCAATACGGAGAAATCACGCAAATATGAACCTCAATTCATAAAATCGGTTCTTGATCACGCGCCTGAAGAAGACAATGGTCCAACGATGCGTTATAGTGATAATGAACTTACTGAATTCAGGGAGCTTATTTCAAGAAAACTTGAAACTGCTAAAAAAGAATTGGGCTATTTACAGGGGCTTATTACCCGTAAAGATGAAATGGGTGGCGACGATACTGATAACCGTTATATGACAATGGAAGATGGAAGCCTTAGTATGGAAAGAGAACAATTAAGCCAAATGGCAAGCCGTCAAATTACTTTTATCGACCATCTTGAAAAAGCTATGATGCGTATTGAAAATAAAACGTATGGCATTTGCAGGG
>JBDTYU010000288.1:0-2316 GCA_040005535.1 Ginsengibacter sp.
TAATTGGATTATTAATAAATTTTACCCACTTAAATAATTTTATTTTTATAAGTAAACAAATTTTTATGGCACTCCAGCTAAATGATACCGGTGCATTGGTTAGAAAGTGGCAACAATTTCTTAAAGCCCAGGGATTTTTTGCTGATGATCCTGATGGCATTTTTAACCAAAAAACTCTTGAAGCCACTAAAGCTTTTCAAAAATTTTATACAATTCAACAAACAGGTGTTGCTGCAAGCTTAACATTGGGAAAAGCATACTCTTTGGGTTTTAATCCAGATAACGAGCCGCAGCTTCCTTATATCAATAACGATCAAAAAATGATGCAGTGGATTAAAGATAATCTTGGATTTATAATTAAGAACGCTGTTAGCAACAGTGGTTACTCTGAAGATTGGCTTGCAGGCATCTGTGCACGTGAAACAGGATTTTTATTTACACGGTATGCCAATCAGGGTTTTGCACTTGACCATATTTCTTTTTTAATGAAAGGTGATTACGGAAAGCGCCCGAGAGATGCTGAGAAACAATATCATGGATATGGTTTTTGGCAAATTGATATTGCATCCTTCCCTGCATTTATAAATTCTGGTAAATGGACTGATCCCTTTGAAACAGCAAAAATGACTGTTTCAGTACTTGAAGGCAAAAAAAATTATTTACAGAAACAGGGCCAGCGTGAAAAATTAACGGAAACTGCGTGGGAGAAAGCTATCACTGCTGCATACAATTGCGGGGAAGGTAATGTAAACAAGGCTTTGCTTCGAAAGCTTGATGTTGATTCCTATACATTTTCAAAAGATTATTCTAAAGAAGTATTTCGTTACAGGAATATTTACGTTAATTTATAAAGCAACATAATAGAAATTTTTTTGTGTAGTATCTGATTTGCATGGGGGGCTGCATTTCAAATTGCCGACGGTTGGTGGGGGACACCAACCGAGGCAGCCCGCCGTGGGCGGTGTTCCCACCACCCACTATCAGCCAGGCATGCGACAATTTGGAATGCATCCTTTGCATTCATTAAACTTATTTATTATTTTTTACGCCTATCTTAGCGCAATCAAATTTTTTTATAAGCCTAATGAAGGTCTTAATAAAAAGAGCCAAGGTTCTTTCAACCTCCTCTCCTTTTCACGGGAAATCCCAGGATATTTTAATTGAAAATGGAATCATTACAGAAATTGGAAAGAAAATAAGTTCTGCTGCAGACACAACTATTCAAATTGATGATCTGCACATTTCCACCGGTTGGATGGATTGCTTCGCAAACTTTTGTGATCCCGGCCAGGAATTTAAAGAAACATTTGAAAGTGGTTCAAACGCGGCAGCAGCAGGCGGTTTCACACAGGTAATGCTGATCCCTAATACACAGCCGGTGGTATATAATAAAAGCCAGGTTGAATATATTGTTCAAAAAAGTAAATATTTACCAGTAGAAATTTTCCCGATTGGAACAATTACAAAAAATGCAGAAGGTAAAGAACTCAGTGAAATGTATGATATGTTCAACACTGGAGCAAAAGCATTTTCCGACGGACTGAACCCGGTACAATCTTCAGGAATTTTACAAAAGGCTTTGGAATATATTCTTGCTATTGATGCGACCATTATTCAATTGCCTGATGATAATAGTATTGGCTCAGGCGGCCTTATGAATGAAGGTGAAATCTCAACAAAATTAGGTTTGCCCGCAAAACCTGCATTATCAGAAGAACTGATGATAGCAAGAGATATTGAGTTGGTGAGATACACAGGTTCTAAAATTCATTTCACAGGAGTGTCTACAAAAAAATCAATTGACTTAATTGCAAATGCAAAAAAAGAAAAACTGCGTGTATCCTGCTCCGTTACCCCTTATCATTTGTTTTTTTGTGAAGATGATCTTATGAGTTACGACACAAACCTTAAAGTGAATCCACCATTAAGAACAAAAAAAGACCGGGATGCTTTGCGAAAGGGAATTAAAAATGGTGTAGTGGATTTTATTGCATCTCACCATCAGCCGCAGGATTGGGACAATAAGATATGTGAATTTGAATACGCCAAAAATGGAATGGAAGGCCTGGAAAGTATGTTTGGTGCAGCACGTATCTCCGGTGTTGCAACAGAAGATTTTTTAAGAATGCAAACTGAAAACATCCGGAATATTTTTAACATCCCAATTCCTTCAATAAATAATAATGGAAAAGCTAACATTACTTTGTTCACGCAGGATGAGGAATACGTATTTGAAGAAAAAGATATTTTTTCAAAATGCAGGAACAATGCTTTTGTTGGAAAAAAACTAAAAGGCAAAGTGATTGGGATTATTAA
>JBDTYU010000289.1:0-5663 GCA_040005535.1 Ginsengibacter sp.
GATCTATTGACCATTGGCTCATGACTATGGACTTTATGACTATTAACCAACAGCCATAACCTTTTTGTGAAGATGGTCGCTTTCAATCATACCATCCTTCAGTCTTATAATCCTATGTGCGAAATTGGCAATGTCTTCTTCATGTGTTACTAAAATTACAGTGTTGCCTTCGGATTGAATCTTACCAAAAATTTTCATGATCTCGATTGATGTTGTTGAATCCAGGTTACCTGTAGGCTCATCTGCAAGAATAATAGACGGGCTATTTACCAATGCTCTTGCAATAGCTACACGCTGGTTTTGACCGCCGGATAATTCGTTGGGCTTATGATGGCTCCTGTCGCTTAAACCCACCCTGTCAAGCATCTCAAGCGAAAGTTCTGTTCTTACCTTTTTTGAAGAACCGTTGTAAACCAGTGGCAGCGCTACATTTTCTGCCGCAGTAAGCCTTGGCAATAAATTGAACTGTTGAAATACAAACCCGATTTCTTTATTACGAACTTCTGCAAGATCATCATCAGGCATTTTACTTACATCTTTACCATTAAGGATATAACGGCCCGCAGTAGGAGAATCCAGGCAGCCAAGCAGGTTCATAAGAGTTGACTTCCCGCTTCCGCTCGGACCCATCAAAGCAACATATTCATTTTTAAATATTTCCAGTGAAATTCCTTTCAACACTTTGAGTTCCTGCTTACCCATAAGGTAACTTTTTTGTATGTTGTCCAGTTGAATGATAGAACTCATTATATCTCTTTTTGCCTGGTATTTTTTTTGCTGGTTATTAAATTGTACGATTCAATTAGCCCATTACCTGATTAATTATTTCCTTATTACTTTGGGAACTTTAAAAAATTGTTCATCATGTAAAGGCGCATTCCTGAATGCCTCTTCCCTGCTGATTGTTCCGCTTACTTCATCTTCTCTTAATACATTTATGTTTTCACTCATGTGCAGGAGTGGCTCTACACCTGTTGTATCCAATTCATTCAGCTTTTCAATAAAGCCAATCATTTGCTGAAGGTCATTTTTTATATCTTCTTTCTCTGCTGAATTAAATTGCAGCCGGGCCAGGTTGGCGAGTTTATCAACCAGTTCATCATTTACAATCATCCGGCAAATATAAAAATAGCAATTGACAAATGACCAATTGACAATTCAACAATTGCCTCTGACCGTTGATCATTGACCAAATGAACTTTCTTATCTTCGCCGCCTTATGAACAACAGGAAAGAAATTGTAATGAGTGGTATAAGACCTACGGGTTTTTTGCACCTTGGAAATTATTTTGGAGCTATCAGGAACTATGTAAAAATGCAGGATGATTATGAATGTTATTTTATGGTTGCTGACCTGCATTCTCTTACAACACATCCTGATACAAAAGATTTAAAATCCAACGTTCACAGGGTTTTAGCTGAAAATATTGCCTGCGGCCTTGACCCGGAAAAAGTAGCATTATATTGTCAAAGTCATGTGCCACAGACTTCAGAATTATATCTTTATTTAAACATGCTGGCCTATAAAGGTGAGCTGGAAAAAACATCTACATTCAAAGATAAAGTAAGGCTCTCGCCTGATAATGTGAATGCCGGGTTGCTTACGTATCCTGTACTGCAGGCTGCTGATATTTTATTGCACCGTGCATTGTATGTACCTGTTGGCAAAGACCAGGAACAACATCTTGAGATGGTAAGAAATTTTGCAAAGCGATTCAACCACAGGTATGCAGAAATTTTTCCGGAACCTGTGGCTTTTAATTTCAGCAGCGATCTTATAAAAGTTCCATCACTTGATGGGAGCGGAAAAATGAGCAAGAGCGAGAATAATATGGCAACATTATACCTGGCAGATGGTGATGAAACAATTAGAAAAAAAGTGATGAAAGTTAAAACAGACAGCGGGCCTTCAGAAAAAAATTCAGTAAAGCCGGAGTATATTCAAAATCTGTTTTTATTTATGAAGCTGGTTAGTCCTGATGATATAGTTACAAAATATGAGGAGGCATTTAATAATTGTACAATTCGATATGGTGATATGAAAAAACAACTTGCAGAGGATATGGTGAGTTTTATTGGTCCTATTCGTAAAAGAGTAAATGAAATACTGGATGATGAAACATATTTAAAAAAAGTGATGAAAGCCGGAGCAAAAAAAGCCGTTACCAGTGCGGAGGCGACAATGGAACTGGTAAGAAATTCAATGGGAGTCGGTTATTTTTAGATACAGTATGTGAATTTAGATTTTAGGTTTACTTTTAATCAAATACCTTTCACAATTATAAAACCAGCCATCAAATCCGAAAGACTACATTACATTCTAAAATCTAAAATCTGAACCAGGGAAATGCCGAAATCTAAAAAACCCAAGCACATCGCAGTTGCAGGAAATATTGGAGCAGGCAAAACTACATTAACCGAGCTACTGAGTAAGCATTACAAATGGATTCCTCAATTTGAAGATGTTGATCACAATCCCTACCTCAATGATTTTTACGATGATATGCCCCGCTGGAGTTTTAACCTGCAGGTATATTTTTTAAACAGCAGGCTTAATCAGCTTCTGGAAATTCAGCGTGGTACCGAGACCGTTATACAGGATCGGACAATCTATGAAGATGCAAATATTTTTGCTCCTAATCTTCATGATATGGGTCTTATGACCAAAAGAGATTTTACCAATTATTATACTTTTTTTGAAACACTTAAAACAATGGTAAAGCCTCCGGACCTTTTAATTTACCTGAATGCATCGGTACCCACATTGGTCGCACAAATCCAGAAAAGAGGCCGTGAATATGAAGAAAACATCCGCCTTGACTATTTAAAAAAACTCAATGAGTTTTATAACAAATGGATAAGCGGCTATAAAGAGGGACCACTTCTTATAATTGACGCCGATACCAATAAGTTTTCTGAGAACGAAGAAGATCTTGGTCTTATTATTAATAAAATTGACTCAGAGTTGTTTGGATTGTTTTAAGAATTCAAGTCATTTTATTATGATTTTTTTTCAGTCAAAACCTTTCGCCCATTAATGTAACCGTTGATATAATATTTAATTACACAATCCTATGATTGTTCGTATTTTAATATTCAAATTATTTACCTAAAGTTAATTGTTATGAGACAAATAAATTTACCAATCAAATCAGCCATTGTGATATTAATTGCATTGGCATCAACAACAGCCCATACTCAAATTACTTCACCCCGCACACCAAGCCCTGCTGCTGCGGTTACACAAACGATAGGGATTTCTACCGTAACTGTAAAGTATTCAAGACCATCCGTAAAAGGCCGTGAAGTGTGGGGAGCGCTTGTTCCCTACGGTTATAATGTACAGGGGTTTGGAGCAGGTAATTCAGCTCCCTGGCGGGCCGGTGCTAATGAAAATACGGTTATTGAATTTTCGCATGATGCAAAAGTAGAAGGCCAGCCGGTTCCTGCAGGCTCTTATGGTTTAACTTTTGTTATAAATAAAGATAATACCGGTGAAGTTATCTTATCAAAAGATTACCGGTCATGGGGAAGTTTTTTTTATGATCCGAAACAAGATTTGATGAGAGCTAAAATACAATTACGCACCATACCACAAACAGAACTGCTTACTTATGATTTTATAAATAATACAAAGACCTCATCAGAGCTGGTGCTTGATTGGGAAAAGAAACAATTTCCTGTGAAAATAGAATTTGATGTCGACAATATTGTAATGGCAAATGCTGCAGAAGAATTAAAAAGTACTGTAGGATTTAACTGGATTGGTTTTGCAAGCGCTGCAAATTATTCACTTCAAAACAAAGTAAATCTTGAGCAGGGCCTTAAATGGGCTGACCAGGCGATAGCGCAAAATAATAGTTTTAATACGCTGAGCGTTAAATCAAATATTCTTAAAGAAATGGGCAAGACTCCGGAGTCCGAAAAAATTATGAATGATGCAATTGCAATTGCAACAGAGGCTGAGCTTAATACTTATGGATACACTTTACTTACCGCAGGTAACCATGATAAAGCTATAGAAATGCTTTTACTAAATACCAAACGTCATCCTACAAGTGCTAATGCATGGGACAGTTTGGGAGAAGCTTATGCTACAAAAGGTGATAAGAAAAATGCTATAATAAATTTTAAGAAATCGCTAAGCATGAATCCGCCTGCAAATGTGAAAGCTAATTCAGAAAAATTTCTTCACCAGTTAGGTGCTATGTAAAAGTGAAGCAGTCACAAAAACTTTTGGAAAGTTGTAAACTTTCCAAAAGTTAAGTGCATTACTTTTCCATCTGCTCAATTACACTTTGAGTAACGCCGGTAAATGAAAAGCCGCCGTCATGAAAAAGATTTTGCATAGTAACATAACGGGTAAGGTCACTAAATAATGTAACACAATAATTGGCGCAATCTTCTGCGGTAGCATTACCTAACGGACTCATTTTCTCAGCATAGTTTATAAAGCCATCAAATCCTTTGACACCGCTTCCTGCAGTTGTACGTGTAGGAGATTGAGAAACTGTATTCACCCTTACGTGTTTTTTTAGTGCATAATGATAGCCAAAGCTGCGGGTAACACTTTCCAATAAAGCTTTGGCATCAGCCATTTCATTGTAATCGGGGAACACCCTCTGAGCGGCAATGTAAGTAAGTGCAACAACACTTCCCCATTCATTTATAGCGTCAAGTTTCATTGCTGTTGATAGTAACCTATGAAGGCTCATTGCAGAAATATCAAGCGTTTTCTGGTTGAAGCCATAATCAATTTCAGTATAATGTTTTCCCTTACGAACATTAAGACTCATGCCTATTGAATGTAAAATAAAATCAACACCTCCGCCAAAATGTTCTTTGGCTTTGGTAAGTAAATTGAGCATGTCGTCGTTGCTGCTTACATCGCAGGGAATTACAGGTGCCTTTACAATTTCAGCAAGCTTATTAATTTCGCCCATACGCATTGCAACCGGCGCATTGGTAAGTAATAACTCAGCGCCTTCATCATGACAACGTAATGCTGTTTTCCAGGCGATTGATTTTTCATCGAGGGCGCCAAAAATAATTCCTTTTTTTCCTCTAAGTAAATTATAGGACATAGTTTATAAGTTAATTGGTTTATTAGTTGATTGGTTGATTAGTAATTCCTTCAATTCTTGTTTATAAATTTGTGTTTCAATAGTTAGTGCCTATAAAAGTAACAATCTTAATGTTTAAAGAAAAAACTCCTGTACTCATTAAAAATAAAACCAAGCAATAAAATAATTATAAAAATGGAACCAAACGATAATAACAGTAGTAATAAAAAACCACCCATATTTCTATGTGCATTAATTTTTGATTTGAAAAAATTTATTGTAATGTAGGCAAGATACATTGCTGCAGCCACGAGTAATAGAATCAATATTTTTCGCAAAAAAATCATTTAATGATTAGAAGTTTTTAAAGAACTAATGCGATTGATTACGGGCTTTATCAATAAATGACTTTCATCTTAAAGACTCATACAGAATAAAAGTAAAATCTAAATAAATGCCGCAAAACAATTAAACAACTTAACTGATTAATTTATAAGCAATACTAGTATCAATTCCCAATCATTTCCCTTGCATTCTCAAATGCTGCAGCAGTAGGTCTTTCACCACTTAGCATGGTAGCAATTGTTGTAATTCTTTCAT
>JBDTYU010000290.1:0-15522 GCA_040005535.1 Ginsengibacter sp.
AAATTTGCATCTGTTATATTTGTCGTGTAACCGTTACCGTAACGAACAGGAGGAGCGCTGTTATCAGACGTACCGCGATCCTGTTGTTTTATAATTGTAATTGCCTTAGGATGCGTTGATGAATTGAATCCATCAAGACGGCCCAGATCGAACCAATAATCATTTTCAAAAGCAAACTCTCTTCTCCTTTCATCAAGAATATCATCTTTATAAAGCATTTGCGGAGCATTGGGATTAGTCGTTGCATTATATGCAGGATTCGCTACAGTGTATCCTCTTCTTATAGTAAACAAATCACCAAGGCCTGCCCTTTCCCGGATTTTATTAATAGCAGCAAGTGCAACGGGATCGCTGCTCGTTTGTGCGCCTGCCATTACAGCTTCAGCTTCTATCAGGTAAACTTCGGCATAACGCATCATGTAAGTATTATTGGCAGCAGATTGTGCAGCGCCAACACCACCATTATCTGCGGGTGTTCCTACCACATATTTTTTCACCTGTGCATGAGTGCCCTGAGAGTTTGCATCAGCAGGTAAAGTGTAGCCACCAGCGGCCTGGTTTATTTCAGGATAATGATCACCGGGAAGCATGATGGTTGCTTTTCTTCTTTGATCACCGGCATCGTAGGCATCTATTAAATCAAAAGAAGGGGCAAGTACTCCGTATCCATCACCAGTGCCGGTAATAATTCCATTATATGCAAATGAAGCCTGTTGTGAATTTCCTTTTCCATAACCTCCATTGCCTGCCCATTGTAATTGAATAATTGATTCTTCGTTGTTATTATTAGCAGTTAAAAAAAGATCATTAAAGGTTTTGCCCGAAATATCTGCACCATACAATTTAAACTCGCCACTGCTTATAACTTTTTCAGCCTCTGCCTGTGCATTGGTATAATCCTGCATGTAGAGATAGACTTTGGCAAGCAATGCTGATGCGGAACCACTTGATACATGGCCTTGCGCAACTGATGCGCCGTTTCTTATCATCGGTTTGCAATTCGCTTCTGCAAATTTGAGATCGTTTGTAATGAACTTATAGATATCAGTAACAGGATTGGTATTGACCTGGTAATTATCAACAAAGTTCAAACTGTTTTCAATAATAGGAACATTGCCAAAAACCCGTACGAGATGAAAATAAGCAAGCGCCCTGAAAAGATGGGCTTCACCAAGAGCGTTATTTACAATGGATTTATCAATTACAGGATTTACTTTAGCAGGTAAATTATTGATAATGCCATTAGCCTGTGCAACAACAATAAATAATGAATTCCATGCACTACCCAATTCAAAATTAGAATTGGTAACAGAAAAATTACTGAAGTTTACCACATCACTTGAATAGGTACGGCCATTGCCACCGGAAAGTTCTGTGATCGCCCAGCCCGCTTTACCATTCCATCCAAACCATGGACCACTATATAAATTATTGGTACTTGCAACAACCTGGTCAGTAGTTTGATAAAAATTATCCAGGGTAATCGCATCATCGGGTGGCCGGTTAAAAAAATCTTTTTTGCAACCGGCAATTGTAATACATGTTACAACTGCCATTGCCAATAAATATATTTTATATTTTTTCATAAATTAAATTAAAATGATTACTGAAACTGAGCGTTTATGCCAAACGTTATAGTGCGTGGAATTGGATATCTCCCCAGGTCAACATTGGTTAAAAAAACATTTTGATTCAAAGCTCCTATCTCAGGGTCAAGTCCTTTGTAAGGTGTGAAGACGTATAAATTTTGGCCGCCTGCATAAACTTTTAAACGACTAAGCTTTAAACGTTTTGAAATGCTTTGTGGAAGAGTATAACCCAGGTTAACATTTTGTATTCTTAAATAAGAACCGTTTTCAATAAACCTGTCGGAGTTTAGCAAGTTAGGATTGTCACCGCTTCTTGGTGCAGGGATATCTGAATTTGGATTAGCAGGTGTCCAGAAGTTAGATACAGAAGCCAGTTGATTTTGATATAGTCCTGATAATCCTGCTACCTGGTAATTTAAGGCATTAAAAATTTTAGCGCCATAAGATCCATTTAAAAATATAGACAGATCAAATGATTTATAAGAAAAGGTATTGGTGATACTATAAGTAAACTTAGGATTAGGATTGCCTAACGATGTCTGATCCTTCTCATCAATTTTACCATCCTTATTTATATCTATATATTGAATATCACCCAGCCACGTACTTGCATTATTATTAGCAACCGGTCGGCCAAATTGTACAGGAGCATTTCTCAGGTCTTTATCAGTTTTAAAAACACCCTTAACCTTGTATCCATAAAATTCGCCAACAGGGCCACCGGGCAATGTTCTGGTAACAGGTAAAGACAAAAAGCTAATTGTAATATTGCCTGGAATGAATGGAGTACCACTTGCGAGAGAAACAACATTATTTACATAATGAGAAAATATAAAAGTTGAATTCCATTTAAAATCTTTACCTACAAAATTTTTAGTATTCAATGTAAATTCAAATCCTTTATTGGTTAACTGTCCGCCATTTATATAAGGAGGGCTTATAACACCTAAGCCTGAATATTCTGCGGGCTGCCCAAGAAGAAATGCCGGCAAGGCTGCCTGGAACAAAAATTTCTTAGATGATTTATTGAAATAGTCAAAGGAAACATCAATCCTGTTTTTAAATAAACTAAAATCCAAACCAATATCTGTTTGCACGGCTGTTTCCCAGGTAAGATTGGGATTGGCTATTTTATCAATATTAAAGCCGGTACCTAAACCTGTAGGAAACGGAGTAAGGGCAGAACCATATAAATAATTTGGTACAGCCTGGTTACCTACTTGTCCATATCCTACTCTGATCTTTACATTATCAGCTACATCTTTTATACCTGAGAAAAATTTCTCATCAGATAATCTCCACGATGCTGCAAATGACGGGAAGTAACCGGTTTGATGACCTTGTGCAAATTTTGAAGATCTGTCTGCCCTTATAGTTGCTGTTAAACTATATTTATTATCATACGTATAAATTGCACGACCGAAACCCGATTCAAGCGACTGGCTTGCTTTATATTCTCCGCTGGTTGCTGTTTTAGCATCTCCAAGATTAAGCGTTTGTAATGTATTGCTCAAAAAGTTTTGAACACTGTTATCTATTCCACCCCATGATGATACACTCACTTCATGTCCTGCTAAAACTGTAAGATTATGGACAGAATTAAAAGTATGTGTATAGGTAAGATATTCTTTCCATCCCCAATAAGTACTGTTGGCCTGGTACTCGGTTAGTTTAGCAGTATTGTTTGAATAAAGCGGGCCATACTGGTAAGTTGGAAGAAATACTTTGGCATTTGAATAATTAAAATCACCATTCAATTCCGATCTTAAAGTAAAATCTTTTAAAAATTTTATTTCATTATAAAGATTACCATTAAAATTACTTCTGATGGTATTGTTTGTAACATCTAAAGCTCTTGCTACAGGATTAATCTGTCCGCCTACCTGGTCCTTTTGCGGGCCTGCATAAGAGCCATCAGGATTATAAACTGCCTGGTCAGGAGCGCTTAACACAGCAGTATAAACTATACCACTATTGTCACTTAAAGATTGATCCTGTATGCTTCGGTTGCCGGATAAGTAAGCGCCTACTTTAAACCAGTCATTTACTTTTCCGTTCACATTTGCACGAAAAGAATACCGGTCGAAATTATTTCCTAATATTGTTCCTTCCTGTGTAAGATATCCTCCGGATACATAATAATCAATTCCTTCTTTTCCTCCTGAAACCGAAAGCTGGTGGCTTTGTTGAGGTGCTGAATGAAAAACTTCTTTTTGCCAATCAGTTCCTTTGCCGAGTAAGCCAGGATCAGTAAACTCACCTCTTCTTTGGGTTCCATAAACATCTGCAAGTGCATTTTGTAAAACAGCATATTGCCGCAGGTCCATTACTTTTAAAAATTTACCCTGCTCCTGATAACCATAATATCCATCATAATTAATACGGGCACTTCCGTTTTTGCCACGTTTTGTTGTAATAATAATAACTCCGTTTGATGCCCTGCTGCCGTAGATAGCTGTTGCGGATGCATCTTTTAAAATGTCTATTGATTCAATATCGCTGGGATTAATAAGAGCCAGCGGGCTCACACTGGTTTCACCGTCACCTGCACCCACCTGGCCTTTGTTAGAAAGAGAAACAGGTCTTCCACTTGTTGCAACATTATTTGCATCGCCTGAAATGGGTACTCCATCTATTACATATAACGGTTCATTCGAAAGACTTAATGAGGTAATACCTCTTATGTGTACAGATGTGTTGCTGCCCGGGGCGCCGGAATTTTGTGTAATGGTAAGGCCTGCGGCTTTGCCTTGCAAAAGCTGATCAACACTGGGTTGTGGTATATTGGCAATCTGCTCTGCGCTAACTGTAGAGACAGATCCATTTACATCACCCCTCTTTTGAGTTCCATACCCAATTACCACAACATCATTTAATGTATTTGGTACGGGGGTTAAAGTAATTTTGAAAACCTGGTCTTTTCCGATTGCTATTTCCTGCGCTTTCATTCCCACGTAACTTACAACAAGTACTTTTCCATTCACAGGTACATTTATAGTAAAGACGCCAAGTGAATTTGAAGTAACATTTGCGGTCGTATTTTTAATAGCTACAGTAGCGCCGGAAAGAGGATCTCCTTTGTCATCTGTTATAGAACCCGAAACTGTTTTGTCTTGTGCAAAAACTGTAGTGAAAGAAAATGCTGACAGTAAAATCATTAGCAATTTCCCGGATAAAAAGTTTCTCATAAATCAAGCTTTGTTTTTTCAAAACTATTTTAATTTATAACAATACATCAATACTTTTTTAGCTTTTACTTATACTTTATTATTTAAAACATTAATTTTATATCTTACTTATCTTTATTACCATTGATCTTTATAAATTTAGCTTAAATTATTTTGTAGTACTTTATTGATATACTTTTATTCATTTAATGATTTTATCATGAGTCTGGCAGCAAAAATATTAAGAGAAATTACACCTCTTACCCAAAGCGATTGCTTTTCATTATTCTCCAGGTCAAAAAAAGAATTTGATTTTCCATTACACTGTCATGAAGAATTTGAATTGAATTTCATTCAAAATGCAATGGGTGCCAAACGCGTGGTAGGTGATCATGTTGAAGAAATAGGAAATACTGAACTGGTACTTGTAGGACCAAATCTTCAGCATGGCTGGTTTACAAATAAATGTAAAGGCAAAATCATCAATGAAATTACTATTCAATTTCACCGTGATCTGTTTGACGAGAAATTTTTACATCGCAATCAAATGAGCTTTATCAGAACGCTTTTTCAGCGATCTTACAGGGGGGTTTTATTTTCCGAGGCCACTACTTTATCCATCATGCCAAGATTGATTCAATTACAGCAAAAACATGGATTCGATTCCGTACTGGAGCTTATGTCCGTTCTTCATGATTTGTCAACATCTAGAAATTTACGAACCCTTTCAGATGTATCTTTTAATACAGACACACCTTCGTATAATAGCCGGAGGATTCAAAATATTATGGCATATCTTAATAATAATTTTAATGAAAATATTACTTTGGGCGACGCAGCAAAAATTGCAGGAATGGCAGAAGTATCTTTAAGCAGGTTTTTTAAAACAAGAACAGGAAAAACATTTATTGACACATTAAACGAAGTACGGCTGGGACATGCAACACGTATGCTCATTGATACTACAAACAGCATAAATGAAGTTGCCTATAAATGTGGCTTCAATAATATGTCAAATTTTAACCGCATTTTTAAAAAGAAAAAGGACAGCACCCCTAAAGAATTCAGGCAAGCTTATACATCGACCGGAATAAGAAAGTTTGTTTAATCTGCTTCAAATAAATTCATTAGAAATAACTCCATAGTATCGAATTACTTTTCAGGAATTTGATGCGAAACAATAATGTAAACTGATACCTATGCATTTTATAATAAACAGGATAGCGTTCTTAATGGTTGTTTTAAATTTTACAAGCTTAAGCGCCCAGGAAAAATTAAATTTTTTTATTGTTGAAGCTAAACCTGTACATAAATCCAAAATGTATCATAGCCCCGGTAATTCTTTGATACAATATACGGGAAGAATTGAAAGAGGTAATGTTCCCTTGCCAAGGTTCTGGTCGCCGGGAGTTTATGTTAAAGCAAAATTTAATGGTGGTCTCTGCGAAGTTTTTTTTAATGACGAAGTACTGTTTGGAAACTATCATAATTACATCGAAGTTATTATTGATAACATGCAACCCGTAAGGCTGCAAGCCAAATGGAAAAATAATGCAATAAAAATAGAAGGATTAAACAACAGCAATCATACAGTGACTGTTTGCAAAAACACTGAATCGGGAATAGGATATCTTGAATTTGCCGGTATTAATTGTAAAAAATTATTAAGTCTTCCTGCAAAGCCTGTAAGAAAAATAGAATTTATAGGAAATTCTATAACGTGTGGTTATGGAATGGATTACTCAACCATTCCATGCGATAAGGCGCAATGGTACGATCAGCATAATGCCTGGATGAGTTACGGCCCGCTTACTTCCCGGGCTTTACATGCACAATGGCACCTCACTGCTGTGTCGGGTATAGGTATGATACACAGTTGCTGTAACCTGCCTATCCTGATGCCGCAGGTATTTGATAAAATAAATATGACAGGTGATTCAATTGCATGGAATTTTAAATCTTATATACCTGATGTTGTAACCATTTGTCTTGGCCAAAATGATGGCATACAGGATTCAACAATTTTCTGTAATGCTTACATTCATTTTATATTAACCGTTAGAAAAAAATATACAAGCGCCGATATTATTTGTCTCACCAGCCCAATGGGGGATGCAGCATTAACTACTGTTTTGAAAAGATATCTCAGCTCAATAGTTTCTTTCATGAATAAAAAAGGAGATAAGAAAATTTATAAATTCTTTTTTTCTAAACAGTTCCATAATGGCTGTGGAGGTCATCCTGATTTTAATGAGCACAGACAAATAGCAGCAGAATTAACACCTTACATAAAAAGTTTAAGACACTGGTAAATACTTTAAGAGCTCAAAGCCTTTTTAATACTATCAGATTTAAAAAATTATCCCTGCAGGTTTAATAAATTTCCTGTTTACCCGTAACACCTTGCAGCAAATTCCTTTATTGAACATGACTGATATTTCCATTGAACTCTTATCATAGATCATTGCATTTTAAGAGGCATTCAAAAAAGGCTTTCACTAAGGCAATTAATAAACTATTTCTGCGTTTATTATTCTGGCTATCCTGGTTAAAGCAAATCCAATATATCAATTAAGTTAACTGCCGGTAATGAAACAAAAAACCACCATCTTATTTGTCAATAAAGATCCTCAGGCTTTCAAGCCTATACAAGTTTCAAGTAATTTAATATTGAATTGGAAAAAATATTTTGCAGCATTGTTCTTACTTTTTTTATTTTTAATAAGCGCAATAGTTTACCTCACTTCTCATAACATTCAGCAATATAAACTTCAGGAAGCTCTTTCAAAAAAGTTGTATTCAATGCATACATTATTTGCACAGATCGATACGGGTGCGGTGCGAAAAAAATTTATAAAAATTGATGAACAACTGTCAACCATAAATGGCTTTTTAAAAGCAAGGGGTATCCAAACTGCGTTAAAACAACCACAAGGCGGCGAAGCCGAAAACGATATCATATCAACTGAAGAAAGCAGTACTTTTTATGAAGGATACTTAAACCGTATCATTTACAATATATCTTATACACCTTTGGGCTTGCCTTTCCAGGGCTCAATTACTTCCAGGTTCGGAAGCAGGGAAAATCCATTTGATGGCTCCGGAATAGAAACCCATAAAGGCCTCGACATCAGAGCGCCCTTTGGAGCACCAGTAAAAGCAATGGCAAAAGGTGAAGTAGAATTTGCAGGGCTAAGAGGTGGATTTGGAAATTGTATCATGGTAAAACACGGCAATGGTTTCGAGACCCTTTATGGTCATTTATCAAAAATACTCGTAAACGTAGGGCAGCAAATTACTATCGGGCAGCAAATTGGTAACATAGGTTCTACAGGCCGCTCAACCGGACCTCACTTGCATTACGAAGTACACCACAACGGACAAAAAATTAATCCTGAATCTTTTTTAACCCTGAATTAATATGTTTAAAAAAAACGACAAACAAAAAAATTTTGAAATTAACCAGCAGGAAATTTCAACCATTATTGGTGAAGGATATACTTTCACAGGAGAACTGCAAGGTTCCTCTGTTATAAGGATTGAAGGAAAAATAATTGGAAATGTAAATGTTGATGGGGGAGTAGTGTTGGGCGAAAAAGGGAATATCGAAGGGGACGTAGTTACCAAATCAGCTATCATTTATGGAACTATAAATGGGAATATTAAAACAACGCACCTTGAAATTAAAAAAACAGGTCACGTAAATGGTGACATTATAACTGATACGCTTGAAATAGAGCTGGGTGCACAATACAACGGAAAATTAAACATGCACAGGCAGCCATTATTAGCAATCGCAGAAGCTTCTTAATTCAATTATTTAAATAAGACTAAAAGAATTCAAACCAAATAATATCTGCCAGGATTTTTTTTGCAAAAAATCTCAATAGACACTATATCAAAAAAGTGGAATAATTCTCTTTAATATACTTTATACTTTTAGTAATACTATCAAACGGTGAGCCGGGACATTTATCCTGCTCTACATAGAAATATTTCATGCCCGCTTTTTTTCTATGTTTAAAAATTTCTTTGAAATCAATAATGCCATTTCCAACTTCAGTAAATGAATGGCTGGAAGTATTGTCCATATCTTTCACGTGCCACAATGGAAACCTGCCCGGGTGTTCATTGAAAAGAGCAAATGGGTCCTGGCCTGCTTTTTTAATCCAGTAAAGATCAATTTCCAGCTTTACTAAATTTTTATCTGTAGCCAGTAAAATATCATAGGGATATGTATCGTCCTGTTTTATAAATTCAAAATCATGATTATGATAACACAACTGGATGCCTGATTTTTTACATCTTTCTCCGCCAATATTCAACTGGTCTGCAATATATTTATAGTGATCAAGCCCCTTGCGTTCACTTTCGGCTAACCAGGAGCATACCATGTATTTGATACCAATTTCAGCTGCATCGTCTACTGCTTTATCCCAATCGTGTAACAACGTTCCTTTGACAATTTCATCTTTCGTTTTTTCTTCACCGAGCCTGTAATGAGCACTGGGAATTGCAAGACCATTTTGTTTCAAAACTTTTTTAAAAGCTAAGCCGCTCATTCCATAAAATTTTTCAGTTCCTGTATAGGTAGCACATTCAATAGAGGTATAACCAATCTGTGCAACCCTCGCCAGCGTCGAAACAGGGTCTTTTTCCATTGCGTCACGAACTGTATATAATTGCAGGCCGATTAAGGGTTTTGTATGTTTGAATCCATCTGGCGAAATAAACAAACCAGCAGAAAGTAATGAAGTGGATTTAATAAATGAGCGTCTTGTAGTCATAGTATTTTCTTTGAAAATTTTTATTGATGAATATAATGCCGAACTAAATTATTTTGAATGAGGTAATAAAACTTCGAGCATTTTTTCCGCAACAAGCTTATTACCTGCGTCGGAAAGATGAACCCGGTCAACCGTAAGAATTCCTGATTCTTTATTATCAGGATTATTTTTTTTATCATAGTCCATAAATTCTTTTCTTAAGTCAGCAAGGCCGCATTTATATTCTGTTGCAAGTTTCCTTATAATGTTGGAATATGAATTGAGATCACCATCCTGCGGGTTGGTATTATCGGTTTTTTCACCAATTACTGCAGGCGTCGTAACAATTATTTTTATATTTTGAAGCTGAAGCTTTTTAATAATTGCAACATAAAACTTTTCAAATTTATCTGCATCAGTACCAGTACCCATTGATGTCTTATGCCACACATCATTAACGCCAATCCATATCACAACAACATCCGGTTTTTTTGCCAATACATCGTCTTCCATTCTTAAATAGAGATCATAAACTTTATTACCGCCTACGCCGGCCCCTGTAAGCTCATACTCTGCTGACAATCCTTTAGCATTTAGGATATCGTTCATTTTTACAATATATCCACCAGGCCCTACTCCCATTTCAGTTATAGAGTCGCCAAAGAATATAACCCTGGTTCTTTTCTCACTTGTCATTGATATAGATGTAATGAATACAATCAGAAAATAAATATTCCTGATAATGTTTTTCATATTTTTATTTTTTACAGAGTATTATACTAACAAATGGGTGCATTCAAATTGCCTAGCCGTGCGACAATTTGGAATGCACCCTAACAAATTGTATGAAATAGTTTTTGCTTTGCATGACATATCTTTTCAAAGTTATCTTGTAAAAAATAATACAAAATTATAGATAGGTTTACAAGTTACGGCCCAACTATTTCTTTTAGAATTATAAATCCACAACACATCTTGTCTCATTACTTTTATAAGCAGCCTCAATAATTTTAATAACCTGCAAACCATCTTCTCCTGTTACGGGTAAATGCGTATTATGCCGGATTGCCTCGTAGATACCATCATAGTATTCACCATAGTTACCCTGCTCTGACTGAATATATTCCCTTACAATTTCTCCGTTTTTTTCCGTGTGCAGCAATCCCATTTCCGATGAAGGCTCTGTTCCCCAATCATTTTTTCCAGGTGCAATGCCGGCTTGCAACATGGTTTCCTGCACATCGGTTTTAGGTTTTATAAAAGAACCTTTTAACCCATGAAAGATATAACCCGGTAAAGGTTCACGTACTACATAACTTGCTTTTAAGCGTACTCTGAGTTTATTATAATAAAGCAATAGTTCAAAATAATCATCAACGTGAGATATAGGCCGGATAGAGTGTATATCTGCAAAAACTTTTTCCGGCATACCAAATAATTGCAATGCCTGGTCAATTAAATGTGCACCAAGATCATATAAAGATCCGCTGCCGGGGCCCGGGGTTTCTTTATGTAACTTAGGACTAAGTTCTTCTTTAAACCTGTCGAAGTGCATCTCAACTTCAACCAGATCTCCGAGCCATTTGCCCTCTACAACTTTCTTTATAGTTTTATAATCACTGTCGTAACGCCGGTTTTGATATACCGATAACTTTTTATTTTGTTTTTCAGCCAGCTCTATCAATATCTTCCCTTCATGAGCTGAAATAGTGAAAGGTTTTTCAACTATCACATGCTTACCTGCCTGTAGAGCTTTTTTAGCATACTCATAATGTGTGAAGTTTGGCGTATTTACGATCACCAGTTCAATAGCATCATCTGCCAGCATATCATCCAGCAACCGGTAAGTTTTTACTTCAGGGTAATTTTTTTGCGCAAGATTTTTAGATCGCTCCCAAACTGCATAGAAATTAAATCCCGGATTAAGATTAATAAAAGGCGCATGAAAAACCCATCCACTCATTCCAAATGAACATAAGGCTGTATTAATTGGAGGCATAATTCAGAATTTAGTTTATAGACAATTTGCGACTAAGACTCTAAGACGCAAAATTGCTAAAAGAAGAAAAATTTATCTGCCTGTTTATTCTACAAATAAATAATTTTACATTCAATTTATACGCAGCTTTTAATTATGTCTTACAACCAGGCCCAATGGCAAAATATTTCTTCCATACATTTCATTTAACAACGCTCCCACTCCTGTGTATATCGCTGACGCCCCGCAAACAATCCCTTCATAACCGGTGAAAGTTTTTAAAGAAGTATTGCCTGTTACATCTCCAAGCGCTAATAAAAAAAATAAAATAGTTAATGTAGCAAATACAAATTGCAACGCTTTGCTTATACGCAGTGTTCCAAAAAAAAGACAGCCTGTAAATATTCCCCACATAATAAGATAAGCTACCATAGCGCTTTCCGAAGCAGCAGTAATCCAGCCGAGTTTTGGCATTACTATTAATGCCACCAATGTAAGCCAAAAGAATCCATAAGAAGTGAAGGCAGTTAAACCGAAAGTATTATTTTTCTTTGCTTCCATAATACCTGCGATAACCTGCGCAATTCCTCCATAAAAAATTCCCATGGCCAATATCATAGAATTCATTTCGAAAATACCTGCATTATGAAGATTAAGTAAAACAGTTGTCATACCAAAAGCAAGCAATCCCAAAGGTGCGGGATTTGCAGTAGTATCTTTTATTGCAATCGTTGACTGTTCCATATTTGTATATTTATTTTTAAAGATTACGTGTGGGTTATAAAAATAATTTACCAATGATCAATTGACAATTATTAAAGCGCTTTTATTTTAATGCTTCTAAAGCTCGCTTCATTACCATGATCCTGTAAAAGGATATGACCTTCCACCGCTTCGCCGAAATTTTCCCAAATTTTAAATTTACTTATGGCAACAAGATCTTTAAACTCACCTGAACCTCTTACATATTCCAATACTTTTATTCCATTGAGATAATGTTCAACCTTGTTATCAGGATACACAACTATTCTTCCTGTATTCCATTCACCAATTGGCCTAATAACAGATTCAGGTTTTTTTGATGGAATTAAATCGTAGAGTGATGCAATCGTGCGATTACCATTTCTCCCCAGTTTTGCATCGGGATGTAATGAATCATCAAGCACCTGGTATTCCAGTCCTATGGCTGATCCTTTATTATTTTCAGTAAGTGTAACAAAATATTTTACGCCACTGTTAGCACCGGGAGTTAATTTAAATTCAAAAGAAAGATCGAAAGATTTGTATGTACCTGTTGTTACGATATCACCTCCATTACCGCCCTCTTTGCCTTGTGATGAAAGAACCGTGATGGTGCCATTTTTAATTACCCACTCTATTTCAGGAAAAGTTTTTATATAAGCTCCTCTCCAGCCACTGGAAGTTTTTCCGTCAAATAATAATTTCCATCCGTTGTGTTTTTCATAATCAGTTAAATGATTGGGCACAAAGTCAACAACAAAAATACCGGCAGGAAATGGTGAAGATTGTAAGCCTTTTGTTTTAATGCGAATGTTTTTAAAATAAATTTTTTTATTTGCTTCGTCAGCGCTGCCAACCTGGTGAACCTGCAAGGCAATGAAACCTTTTTGATCTATAGTATCAACAAGATAAGCAACAGGAATTCCATTCACCCATGTTTTCATTTCGTTACCTATACATTCTATTTTATAATGATTGAATTCTTTCACTTTAAAAGCATCCTGTGCATTAGTGTTAAGCGTGAGTGGATATAACCATTTTCTTCTTCCTTCATCATAAATACCTCCACTCCATTTACGATCAGATGGATCCGCTTCTACCTGCCTTCCATACACAAGGCCCTTACCATCGTGGCCTGCAGCATCATAATGACTCCTTGTCTGCACACCTGAATTGCCTTTAGGGCTTTCAATTTTTAAATCAAGCTCAAGAATAAAATTTCCATATTCTTTTTCTGTTGCGAGAAAAGTATTGCCGGAATTTAAAACTGTTGTACCCACAATCATTCCATCTTCAACGCTATATTCTGCGTTGCCTGCAAGCTTCTTCCATCCATTGAGTGTTTTACCATCAAATAAATTTACCCATCCACGAGACTGTGCGTTACAGGCAGTAACCAGTATAAAGCAAGATGCAATTAATAATATCAGGATATTTTTTTTCATGATAAGAATATAAAAAATTGAGGTTAATATATAGCAAAAAAATTATCTTTTATTGTTATCCATTTATGTGCTTCAGGTATAGCCTACCAAATCATTTTTACGTTGTACTCACCGAAGAGTTTGTCCTTTGAAATAATTAATAAATTATTTATTATACTTTGAGAAATTATCATTCTGTCAAAAGGATCTCTGTGATAAAATGGAAGTGAGGAAAGAATTAATGTTTCCTGAAATGTAATTGGCAGAATTTGGAAGTTATTATTAATAATTTGCTGCCCGATTTGTTCAAAAGACGTAAGTAAATTTAGTCTGCCGAGGCTTATTTTGATCGCCATTTCCCACAGGCTTGCGATGCTTACGAAATTTATAGCACTTTCTGATTCTATTGCATTTCTGGCTTTAGTTGAAAGTTCCTTGTCACCATTAATAAACCAGATTAAAGTATGGGTGTCAAGTAAGTGATGCATTATTACATGTATTCTTTAAAATCTTCTAAAGGCTGATCAAAATTTTTGTTCATTTTAAACATGCCCTTACCGCTTCCAAATTTTGGCTTTTTTGGTGAAGGTTCCTTTTTTGTTTTGTCCAGAAGAAGACTATCAATAAAAGCCAATACTTCTGACTTCATATTCTCCGGGAGTGCAGCAAGTTTACTATATAAAAGAATATTATCCATATCTCTGATTAAGCTTCAAAATTAGCATAAATTTTATTTTTTTCTTTTGATATTTGCTGCATTTGCCTTTGCAAAGATTTTGTTTATTTCAATTAATTTGTTTGTTTTAAATCAAACTGCAGAGGTCTGAGGCAAAAGATTGAGCGCACTTAGTTTTCGTTTTCTCTTACCCCGATAAGAAAAAAAAACTGAAAATGCGGGACCTATTAAAAAATACACTAAGCCTGCTGTTCCAACATTATTTACAGGAACTGAAACAGAAACAAATATTGACAACAAACCAATTGCTATCAGCACAAAATTTTTATATAGTTTAGTTTTAGTGTCGAATATTTCAAGAGCTGTTAATTGTAAGGCGGTTCTTTTCTTTAGCGCATGCATGTACATGAAAGAGAAAAGAAAGTAAATAGAAATATAGCCCGTTCCGTAAATAATAAAAAGCTTTGGGGCATCAGTAATTTTCATGATTAATGTAGAGTGATCGCCAACCTGGCTGCCAATAAAAATTGTAAAAAGAAATTTTAATGGATAAACATAAAAGAGAACCAAAAAAATAAGGGCGCAATTTAATACAATAGTTATGAGGTCATCGAGGCCATAACGGCGAAAAAAAATATTTTGTTCATACCAGATCGTCATCAATAAAACAAAACTTACGCCAAATGCAAAAAAGCCACGCATGGTATTCATCAGTTCTTCAAAACTTTTTGGCACTTCCAGGCTAACAATAAGTAAAGTAACTGCAAATGCAAAAACTGCGTCGCTAAATGCTTCTATACGCTTTACTTCATGGCCTCTAAATCTAAAATCGTTGTTTGCACTTTTGACTTTTTCAGCAACTGCTTTTCTAAACATAGATTAAAGATTGTGATGCAATGTAAAAAGTAAAAATGAAGAACGTACTAATAGAAAGAGAAAAGAAGGGATGCATTTCAAATCCGATAGCTATCGGATGTCGACGGTTGGTGGGGATTGCTATGAATAAAACAAATTAAAGTTTGGCTTTTTTTATGCTGCATATCTATAGTTGTTGACATACTTAGTTTGATTATTCACAACAGCCACTGCTCTTAATGCGATTTTATTTCTGATTGCATTTAGCACGCTGCTTGGATGTTTCCCTTCTTGTATTTTTCTATCAAAATAATTTCTAAACTCCG
>JBDTYU010000291.1:0-3848 GCA_040005535.1 Ginsengibacter sp.
CATCACAGGCCCGGATTGATTTCCAAATAACTCTTTTTGTTTTGCAGCAAAATCCTGGGGAGTAATTTTTTTCCCTTTTACAGGAGCTTTCAATTCTTTTCTATCAGCAGATTTATCTATACTTACAGCCGTTATAACAAATTCTTCTTTATTAATATCCACCTGTAAAATCATTCCAGGCAATCCATTAAAAGTTTCCGGGCCTGAAGAAACAGGAATCTCTTCTGTGTACCATGCTTCAACTTCGCTTCCTCTTTCTGTTTTACCACTTGCTTTTTTGCAGTGATAACCAAGAATAGTTTTTGTTTCATCAATTGGTTTCCAATTCATAATATGCAGAGAATCTTCAATAATATAATCCTTATCAGCCAGCTCTCTTTTTTCAACCTGCTTTTGTGTAGAAAAATTTTTATAATATTCGCTATTGCCGCCGCCAAACCGCATTACGATTCCCCCATTACCACCATTCTCTGTTATGTCGGGTTCTGCTTCCTGCATTTTATACAATGATTGATTGTCACCAAAATTTAATTCAAATTTTGATGTGCGGAATTGCGGAACCATTGCCTTCATCTGTTCATCCTGCATTCGCCTGTGCAAGTCAATTTTTTGATCGTATAAAATTTTACCTTCTTTTATTTGTGCACTGGCAAAATGGAATGCTGTTATAGATAGCATTGCAAAAAATATTTTTTTCATAATCTTTTTTTTCAAAAATATTGTTTTCGCTTTTTCAAAAAGGTTAACTATCATTTCATTAATGTTAATTAAGGTTAATCCAATCTACCTTCGATATTTTAATCCGCTATTTTTGTTCAATAACATGAACAAACTTCGTACAGCACAATTATTAATGGCACTGTGTGTCCTGGTGATTACCTGTTTCCAGGTTTACTGGCTGGTTACTTTGTACAACGATAAAGGGAATAGTATAAAAAAAAACACGGATATTATTTTTCGGGAAACATTGTACCAGCTCCAGGTTAAAAGATTTAAAAATGATTCACTGTTTTCTGGTTTGCCGGGAGAAAATTTATTTACGGTGGATATGGTGAAAGTCTTAGGTAAAAGAATTGATGATACTCTTTCGCCTCGGGGTGGTAAAAAAAATATTTTTATTTCCATAGACAGTAGAAGAGATAGTGTGCGTGATGAAACTTTAGTTGTTGGAGATTCAATAATTCACAAGAATATATTAACCAGGCATAATGAAACTCCGCCAGCTTTTTTAAGATCACTAAAGGATAGTTCGCAATTGTATGACTCAATCCCAATTAAAGTTTTAGATTCATCATACAAGAGGGCACTTAATATTGTAAATATTGATTTGGCATTTCAAATTTTCAAAATCAATATGTTGCATGATAGCAGCAAATGTATTTCCTCCTTCTGCACAGGAATAATCCCAATGGGTTTATTTGGGTTAATTGGCTATAGAGCAGCTTTTGAAAATCCCCGGTATATTATATTTAAAAGTATAATCCTTCAATTGTTATTATCTGCATTTCTTATTGCACTTACCATTGCATCTTTTTTATTCATCTATCGCAACCTTGTAACGCAGCAACGCTTGTCTGCCATTAAAAACGATTTTATCAGCAACATTACCCACGAGTTAAAAACACCCATTGCTACCGTGAATGTTGCCATAGAAGCACTGCGTAATTTCGGGGGAATTCATAATCCGGAACGCACAAAAGAATATCTCGATATTTCTGCTTTGGAGCTGCAGCGTTTGAGTTTATTGGTTGATAAAGTTTTGAAGATTTCGATGTTTGAGAAAAAAGAAATTACACTTGAGAAAGATAAATTTGATTTGGTACAGTTAACCGCCGGAGTAATAGATTCAATGAAATTGCAATTTGAAAAACAAAATGCCACCATTGCATTGGAGACATCAGGCGAAAATTTTGTAATTGAGGCAGACAAATTACACATGACCAGCGTGATCTATAACCTCCTGGATAATGCATTAAAGTATTGTAAAGAAAATCCACGCATAACTATTTATATTTTTGACCGGTTACAATATTTAGAACTTCGTGTAGCCGATAATGGAATTGGTATCGCCAATGAATACAAGACAAAAATATTTGAGCAGTTTTTTCGTGTACCTGGTAGCGACATGCACAATGTAAAAGGTTATGGCCTTGGTTTAAGTTATGTAAACCATATAATCAAGCGCCACCAGGGCTTTATAGAATTAGCGAGTGAATTGGGCAAAGGCAGCGCTTTTACAATTAAGGTTCCTTTTAAAGAAGCACCGGTAATATACTACGACAACAAGCGGCAGGTAAGAAAAATAAGTATAAAATTATGAGCGTGAAAATTTTATATATGGAAGACGAAGCCTTTCTTGGAAAGATTGTAAAAGAAAGTATGGAGAGCAGGGGCTATAAAATATTTATGGAAGAAAACGGGGCAAAGGCAATGGAACTTTTTAAAGCTTGCTCACCTGATATTTGTGTGCTGGATATAATGTTGCCCAATAAAGATGGATTTACGATTGCTGAAGAGATCAGGCAAATGAATACAAAAATTCCTATACTTTTTCTTACAGCAAAATCGCAAACGGAAGATATTGTAAAAGGATTTCAGATTGGTGGAAATGATTATATCCGCAAGCCTTTCAGTATGGAGGAACTTATAGTAAGAATTGAAAACGCTTTGAGACCGGGTAGAGAAAATATTTCTTCAGATAAGAAAGCGAACATCTCTATGGGCAATTTTAATTTTAATATTGCAAGGCAAATACTTTCCTGTAATGAGGATGAAAGAAAACTTTCATACAGGGAATCAGAATTATTGAAAGTACTCTACCAGAACCGTGATAAGCTAATAGATCGCCGCGACATTCTAAACCTGCTTTGGGGCAATGACAATTTTTTTAATAGCCGTAATCTCGATGTATATATTACCAAATTAAGAGGGTATCTCAAAAGCGATCCTACTGTTGAAATACTTACCATTAAAGGCATTGGTTACCGGTTTATGATAGAATAAAATGGAATGGTTTCAATAAATTTGTTTGCAAATTATTTCTCTTGCTTAAGTTTCTAAATGTTGTAAAAATTATTCTTTCACCTCAGTATAACTTCCCGGAATAATTTTTAAAATCATATCCTTTGTCTTAAAACGTACCATTATCAAAAGATTTCCTTCCTTTCCTTCTATGCTTACAACGGCATCATTTTTCTCTCCGCTTTTTTCAAATAATTCAGACTCAAATGGTGGTTTCCCATTTTTATATGCATCTTTCCATTCGCATGCTAAGTTTTTAACAGTTCCCCGCAGCGCATCTTCTTCATCACCGTCATGCATCAAAACAAAATCTTTCTTCGAGAGTGTAACAGTGATTTTGCCTTGCTTTGTATGAATAATGTTTCCCAGGCTATCAATGAAATCAGCTTTTCCCGAATTGTAGATTACATTTTTAGCACATTGAGCAATGGATGCAACGCTCAAAGACGACAATGTGAAAGTTATAAATATTCTTTTCATGTCTTGTTAATGAGTATGGTTTTAAATTCTAAATTATATCCTGGGGATATATAACTCAACTACCGGCTTTGCGGATAGTTGAGTAGTGTTGGTAATTTCTTTTACTTCAGTTTCTGTTGTTTTCTTTTGATTGCCATCTGAGATGCCAATTAAAAATAATACCGGTATTGCAATACCTACTATCAGTACCTGAAATGAGTACAAAATGCGTTTGAAGAATTCTAATTTGCTTGAATTTTCATTGATGATTACTGTTTTCATTGTTTTGTTTTTTAATTGTTTAGTGTTAATGACATAACAAAGATATGGTTTAAAACATGTTCTATGCAATACATAGTACATTGAAT
>JBDTYU010000292.1:0-2691 GCA_040005535.1 Ginsengibacter sp.
GAGTATCCTGCAAGTGCAATAGAAAAACGTCCTAAGTTTCATTTTCTTTTTCCGCATATTGCTGTAATCACGGGCATTGCATGGGACCACATCAATGTTTTTCCAACGTTTGATTTTTACCTGGAGCAGTTTAAAATATTTATTGAAAAAATTGAAAAAGATGGTGTTTTAATATACAATGAAACTGATGAAGTTTTGAAAAACCTGGTGACCGCCAATATAAGGAAGGATATAAAGTATATGCCTTATAAGCTTCCAACATATTTTATTGAGGACGGTATTACAAGTGTAATGATTGGAAAAGAAAAAACAAACCTGCGGATTTTTGGAAATCATAATCTTTTAAATTTGCAGGCAGCTTATTTAATTTGTAAAGAACTTGACGTAAATGATTCTAATTTTGCAAGGTTTATAGCTGGTTTTACCGGAGCTTCAAAAAGACTTGAGCTGCTGGCACAAACTACAGAATATAATGTGTTCAGAGACTTTGCACATGCGCCCAGTAAAGTAATGGCGAGTATAAATGCTGTAAAGCAGCAATTCCCCCAAAGAAAACTAGTGGCAGTTCTGGAACTACATACCTTCAGCAGCCTTAATGAAAAATTTATGAATGAATATTCAGGTGCTATGGATAATGCTGATGAAGGAATTGTTTTTTACAGTAAGCATGCATTAGAACTAAAACGAATGCCGCCTCTTGAATCCCAAAGCGTAATAAGGGGATTTAATAAACCGGATCTGGAAGTGATTACTGATAAAAAACAACTGGAGGAAAGGCTGGGAAACATTAGTTGCACCAATATTAATTTTCTTTTTATGAGCAGTGGTAATTATGAAGGAATGGATATTTTAAAAACTATAAATTAAAACCCTACCCGATAGCTATCGGGATTTAAATTTTTTAAACTATAATGCCTTTACAACTTACACGTCCAATAGTTTTTATTGACCTGGAAACAACGGGTACTAATCTTTCAACAGACAGGATCGTAGAGATCGCCATTATAAAAGTGCTTCCTGATGGATCTAAAATTGTAAAGCGAAAAATACTAAATCCGCAAATGCCTATCTCTAAAGGCAGCAGCGATATTCATGGCATTACAGACGAAAAGGTAAAAGATGCACCAACTTTTAAGCAGGTTGCCAATGAGCTAAAACAATTTATTGATGATGCAGATTTATCAGGATACAATTCAAACCGGTTTGACATCCCTTTATTGATAGAAGAATTTTTGAGAGCTGGAATCACAATTGATATGACAAATCGCAGGATGCTTGACGTTCAACATATTTTTCATATGATGGAGAAACGCACCCTTGGAGCCGCCTATAAATTTTACTGTGAAAAAGAATTATGCGATGCCCATTCTGCTGAAGCAGATGCTTCTGCCACATGGGAAATATTAGAGGCGCAACTTATACGGTACGAACATTTAGGAAATAGTTTAGATACTATTTTGCAATTTACAGGAGAAGAAAAATTTGTTGATTTTGCACGACGCTTTATTATGGAGAATGATGTAGAAGTATTTAACTTTGGCAAGCATAAAGGCCGGCCGGTTTCTGACGTGTTGAAAGCAGAGCCCCAATATTATGACTGGATGATGAAAGGTGATTTTCCTTTGCACACAAAACAAAAACTTACTGAAATTTTCAACCGTTCCCTACTCAGAAAATAACCGCTTAACCAATTCTTAATTTCTTAAAAAGATTAATTGTAAATTCATTTTAAATACCACCGCCTTTTTTTTGGAAAAACTCGTTATTATACCTACATACAATGAAAGAGATAATGTTGCGTCTATACTTGAAGCAGTATTTTCCCTGCAGCAAAATTTTCATATCCTTATTGTAGATGATCGCTCGCCTGACGGTACTGCAGAAATTGTAAAAAGGCTTTTTGCTAAATATCCCGGCATGTTATTTCTGGAAGAGCGTTATGGTAAACTTGGGCTGGGAACCGCTTATATACATGGTTTCAGATGGGCCCTTGACAAAGGATACCGGTATATTTTTGAAATGGACTGCGATTTTTCACACAATCCTCATGACCTTGATAAGCTTTACCAGGCATGCAAAGGTGATGGCGCTGATGTAGCCGTGGGTTCACGGTATGTAAGCGGTGGAAATGTAGAGAATTGGCCGTGGGTAAGAGTAGGATTGTCTAAAGGAGCTTCAATGTATACCCGCATTATCACTTTAATGCCTGTAAAAGATCCTACAGCCGGTTTTGTATGTTATCGCAACGAAGTACTCGATGCTATTAATTTAGACAAGATAAGTTTTATTGGCTATGCATTTCAGATAGAAATGAAATTCGCCGCATGGAAGCTGGGATTTAAAATCAAAGAAGTTCCTATAATCTTTATTGACAGAAAATATGGTGTTTCAAAAATGAACAAGGGCATTGTGAAAGAAGGCATTTTTGGAGTGCTGAAACTTAAATGGATGAGCATGTTTAAAAATTATCGCAGCAGGGTTAAAAATGTGCATGAAGAAAGACCTTATCCAAGCCAGGTCGAAAGTTCAAAATTGAAAGTTCAAAGTTGAACGTTTAAAATAGAACAAACCATCAGCCTTAACCATCCGCTATTAATCTCAAACTTATTTAAATGCAGGATGAAACTGCTGTAAAGTATCTCTTAGATATTCCCTGTCAAGATGTGTATAAATTTCAGTGGTAGTAATACT
>JBDTYU010000293.1:0-2739 GCA_040005535.1 Ginsengibacter sp.
AGAATGGGTAACTCAATATAGCCATCAGTATTTACAAGATATCCTGCAGCCTGCGCATTGCTACCTGCTGCGGTTGTTGAACTTATAACAAAATTATTGGTGGTATTAAATATAGCAGACGCTTCAGGATTAAGGCTGCTTATCGATATACTAAGAATATCATTTTTTTGAATTATTTCCTCATTTTCTTCACTTGTCTGATAAAAAGTAGTATCCTTTACATCATAAAAATAAACAGTTTTCCTTGCGCTGATACAGGACATATTTAAGAACACAATTTGCAGAAATATAGAAAAACATAAAGAAATACGTATAGTCTGTGAAATCATCGGTAATTTTTTATAATAGATTAAAAACCCAATTAGAAATAAGCGTGGAAATTCTTTGGAAATCTGTATTGGTAATTTATAGAATTGGATACGAATTTATAATGCAGGTAATTGTAACTTAAGTAAACGGAGCTTGCATTCTAAAGATTAACAGGTAATTCTAAAGAAATTGGAGTATGTAATTAGTAGGATAAATTTGTATTAATATTTTTTAATACTACTGCAAACGTAATATTTTAAAATTTAAATTCCAAATATACCAACTTTAATTTTTCATTATCTCTTCAAAATATCCTCAACAGTGTTGTAATTCTAAAGCTTTGTCTTTTACCACACTGTAAATTAAATAGTAAAAGAATAGCATTCGATAAAATTTCGCTACTAGCAGAAAATTTAACACAAAAGTTAATGGCATCCTTTTAATATATTAAGTTTGCCCGTTATGCTATTTTTCAACAAGCAAGGCCGGATTATTATTACTTGTAACAAACGACTGTCACCTTTTCTTCAACAGGAAATTGAAGAATTAGAGGTTGGAGTAATAAAAAGTTTTTCAACTGGCATAGAATTAACTGGAACTTTAAATGATTGTATCCGATTAAATTTGAATCTGCGTTGTGCAAGTCAGGTTTTGTTTTCTTTAGAATCTTTTCCTTGCAATAGTCCTATGCAATTGTATGAAACAGCATCCAAAATTCAGTGGGAGCTTATTCTTGTAAAGGATGGATACTTTTCCGTCACAAGCACCGTCGATCATCCTACAATAAACAATTCTTTATTTGCCAATGTAAAATTGAAAGACGCCATTGTGGATCGTTTCAGGGATAAAGTAAAAGAAAGGCCGAATTCAGGGCCGCATTTGCAAAATGCCGTAATTCATTTATTCTGGAGAGATGAAGTCGCGGAAATTTTTATTGATACATCGGGAGAAACATTAGCAAAACATGGCTATCGAAAAATCCCTGGTAAAGCTCCCATGCTGGAAGCACTAGTATCAGCTACTTTAATTGCGGGCAAGTGGGATCGTCAATCCGTTTTGATTAATCCGATGTGTGGCTCATCAACTATAGCTATTGAAGCTGCATTATTGGCAACTAACAGGAGGCCTGGTCTATTCCGTAACAATTTTGGCTTTAAGCATATTCTTGGTTTTGATGAACTATATTATGAAAATGAGAAAAAGAAATTGTTACAGCAAATCATTGATTTACCTGATTTGAGAATAATAGCAACTGATATAAGCCAGGATGCGATAAACATTTCTAAGATAAATGCAGGGGCTGCAGGAGTTGAAGACCTGATTGAATTTAAAGTATGTGATTTTGAAGAAACTGAAATTCCGGAAAGCAAGCCAGGGATTATTTATTTTAATCCTGAATATGGAGAAAGATTGGGTGATAAAAATGAACTGGAGAAGACCTATGCAAAAATCGGCGATTTTATGAAAAAAAAATGTAAAGGATACACCGGTTATGTTTTCACCGGCAATCCTGGTCTTGCCAAAAAAATTGGGTTGAAGGCAAAACGAAAGATTGAATTTTATACAAGCAAAATTGATTGCCGCCTACTCGAATATGAACTTTACGAAGGCACAAAACGGCTTGATAAGTTAAACCGTGAATACTGAGTGAGCTGTACATTCACTTATTATTTGATAATTCATCATTGACAACTCAACATTGTCACTCCTGTTAAGTGTTTCCTAAATCAATAATGTTTATCAAGGTAAACCTTTCGTTTTTTCTAACTTGCTTTACTTAAAAAATTAATTTGAATGAAGAATATTTTACTATTTATTAATATTATTTTGATTTGTCTTGTTGGATATTTGTATTACCTGCACTTTAGCAATACAAAGAAACCGCCAATTCAAAGTGCAGAAAATAAAACCAGGACAGAAGTAAATGGAGCTAAAGTAGCATACATTGATCTTGACTCCTTACAGAACAATTATACTTATTATAAAAAGATAAAAACTGAATTTGAACGTAAGCAGGCAACTGCGAATGATGAGATATCTGGTATGCAAAAAAAATATCAAAACCGTGCCATGCAACTACAACAAAAGGGAACAACTATGACACAGCAGGAGCAGGAAGCAGCTATGCAGGAAATAAATAAAATGCAACAAGATCTGCAATCGAGAAAGCAGGCAATTGATAACGACCTCTATAATTATAATTCAAAAATGAAAGAGGATATATTAACACGCATACAAAATTATTTAAAGCAATATAATAAGGACGGAAGATATTCATATATATTTTCTTATGAACCCGGCTTTATGTTTTATAAAGATTCTACTCTAAACATTACGCCTGATGTAATTGCAGGCCTCAATAATCTTTATTCAGAAAATAAAAAATGATTTGACAGAAGCAATCTGAAATAAATATTTATCTTCAATCCC
>JBDTYU010000294.1:0-23865 GCA_040005535.1 Ginsengibacter sp.
TATTATGAACGACTTATCATACATCACCAGTTCTCATCCTGCATATATCGAAAGCCTATATAAAGATTTTGTAAAAAATCCGGAAAGTGTTGATGCAGACATGAGGAAATTTTTCGAAGGATTTGATTTTGCTATTTCAACTGGAAATGGAAAATCAAGAGCAGAAGTAATAGCAAAGCCCATACAAACAGATCAACTTGTAAAAGAATTGTCTGTTTATCAACTTATTCTTGCTTATAGAAATAAGGGGCACCTAATAGCTAAAACAAACCCTATAAGAGAAAGAAAGGATCGAAAAGCCGATCTTGATTTAAACTATTTTAACCTTGATGAAAAAGATTTGGACACAGAATTTTATGCAGGGAAATTTGCAGGTCGCGGTAAAGTAACTCTTCAAACTATTATCAATCATCTCAAAAAATGCTATACTGAATCTTTAGGAATAGAATTTAGTTCTTTGAATGATAGTAAAAAAATTGAATGGATAATAGATGCTGTAGAAAATACAATGCTTAAGCCTGTGACGCTTGAACAAAAAAGAAGAATCCTTCAAAAATTAAATGAGGGCGTGATGTTTGAAAAATTTCTTCACACAAAATATATAGGGCAAAAAAGATTCTCGCTGGAAGGTGGTGAAAGTACTATTGCAGCACTCGATGCAATCATTAACACAGCAGCAGAGAATAATGTGGAGGAAGTTGTGATTGGTATGGCTCATCGTGGTAGATTAAATGTTCTGGCAAATATTCTTGGCAAAACATACGAACAAATATTTACTGAATTTGAGAAATCATCTATACCTGACACCACTATGGGTAGTGGAGATGTAAAATATCACATGGGCTTCAGCAGTGAAATTGAAACAACATCAGGTAAAAAAGTTCATCTGAAACTTGCACCCAATCCTTCACATCTTGAAGCTGTGGATCCTGTAGTCATAGGATTTTCCAGAAGTAAAGCAGATGTTATTTATGAAAGTGAATACGATAAAATATTACCTATTCTTATTCATGGCGACTCTTCATTGGCAGGCCAGGGTATTATCTATGAGGTTTTGCAGATGAGTGGCCTGAAAGGATATTCTACTGGTGGCACGCTGCATTTTGTTATCAATAACCAAATAGGTTTTACAACAGATTTTGATGATGCCCGTACGTCAGATTATTGTACTTCAGGAGCATCAATGATACAAGCGCCCGTATTCCATGTAAACGGCGATGATGCAGAGGCTGTGGTAAAGGCTTCGCAAATAGCCATGTTATACAGGCAGGAATTTAACAGCGATATTTTTATTGATATGGTTTGTTATCGCCGCCACGGCCATAATGAAGGTGATGATCCGAAATTTACACAACCCGGTTTGTATGCTTTAATTGACAAACAGCCAAACCCGAGGGAAGTATATGTAAAATGGCTGATGATGCATGGTGAAGATGGAACTTCAGAACTCGCAGAGGAAATGGAAAAAAAATTCTGGAGTGATTTGCAGGAACGTTTAGACGAAATAAAACAACATCCGTTACCATACAATTATCAATTACCGGAATTAAAATGGCAGAGCTTGCGCAAAGCAACTTTACAAGATTTTGATGTTTCTCCTATAACGGCGATACCTAAGGAGCAAGTTGAAAAACTTTTCAGGGCAATTATGAATTTGCCTGAAAACTTTAAGCCATTAAAAAAAGTTGAAAAAATACTCCAGGATAAGATTAAGCTTTATGAAGAAGAAAAAAAGATTGACTGGGCTACCGGTGAATTACTTTCCTATGCGAGTATTTTACAGGAAGGAAAGGATGTGCGTATGAGCGGGCAGGATATACGCAGAGGAACTTTCAGCCACAGGCATGCTATTTTACGGGATGAAAGTACTGATGAATATTATAACAGGTTAAGCACTGTTGCAGAGAAGCAGGGGCATTTTAGAATTTATAATTCACTTTTAAGTGAGTACGCCGTATTAGGTTTTGAATATGGATATTCGATGGCAAATCCGGATGCGTTAGTAATTTGGGAAGCTCAATTTGGCGATTTTGCAAATGGTGCACAAACTATCATAGATCAGTTTATCTCATGCTCCGAACAGAAATGGAGAAGAATGAATGGAGTTGTACTTTTATTACCCCATGGTTACGAAGGCCAGGGAGCAGAACATAGCAGTGGCCGGATGGAAAGGTTTTTACAAATGTGTGCAGAGTTAAATATGGTTGTTACTAATATTACAACCGCGGCAAATTTATTTCATTGTTTCAGGAGGCATCTTGCATGGCCATTTAGAAAACCATTAATTAATTTTTCACCAAAGGCAAATCTTCGGCATCCTAAAAGCTATAGCACAATTGGAGAATTTACTTCAGGAGGATTTAAAGAAACTATAGATGATTCCTCGGTAAAAGATTCTAAAACAATTACAAAAGTATTATTCTGCAGTGGTAAAATTTATTTCGATCTTTTAGAAAAAAAGGAAGTAGACAAAAGAGAAGATGTTGCTTTAATAAGACTGGAACAATTATATCCTTTGCCTCTAAAACAACTTGAAAAACTTTATAAAAAATATAGCAAAGCGATCTGGTACTGGACTCAGGAAGAGCCTTTAAACATGGGGGCTGCTTCATTTTTGCGTATGAATTTAACTTCTATAAATTATGGTATAATAAGCCGTTCCCCAAGTGCCGCAACTGCTACAGGTTTTGCAAAAGTGCATGCTACCGAACAGGCACAAATTATTGAAACTTCATTTTCTTTGTAGATAAGAAAAGCCGGTGTTAACTATACACCGGCTAAATGAAATTTGCAATTTAATTTTTACAACCAATAATTTTATCGCACTATATTAAATTTTTTATTTAATTCATCATTAGGATTATTGCTTCGCAGAATATATTCTCCACTTGCCAATCCCTTTAAATTAAACAGGAATGTATTTGTGCCATTAAATATGTTGGCATTAATTTGTCTCACTATTTTGCCAAGACCATCAACCAATATTAATTGTGTTTTTAAAGACTTATCTGACCTTATTACAACATTTAATAAATCCCTTGCCGGAACGGGATAGATAACTATGTCAATATTTTTATGCTGGCAATTTGTTCTTATAATACTTGTATAGATAGAATGTCCGTCAATATCTACTTGCTTAATTCTATAATAAGCGATACTACCATTGAGGTCAAGCTGTTGATAAGTACGGCCTGTTGAACTGTTACCGGCTGCTTTAATAGTTCCTACCTGCTTCCAATCATTTCCATTTATACTACGTTGTACTTCAAAATAATTGCTATTAAATTCAGACCCTGTTGACCAGCTAATCATGGCTCCATTATTACTACAGCCTGCATC
This sequence comes from Ginsengibacter sp., assembly GCA_040005535.1. Classification (GTDB taxonomy): domain Bacteria; phylum Bacteroidota; class Bacteroidia; order Chitinophagales; family Chitinophagaceae; genus Ginsengibacter. Next base: position 3,340 of record JBDTYU010000294.1, read on the forward strand.
AAATTTGGTGAAGAGTACAGGCACTATACTAGAACCTAAAGCAAGCGGACTATTTAAATTTGGAGAAAGAAAATCATAGGAGGTAAGCCCCCCACCAGCAGACAAACTGTTTTGTGGGACAGCAGCGCCTGGTTCAGGTGTTATATATCCTCCTTCGGGGGGGGTGACACCTAAAGTCCAGTAAGTAACCTGAGCTACTGCAGTAAATGTATTGGGAATAGAAATATTGTCAAGTCCTGCGGTCTGGTTAAATGTTACAATCATTCTTCTATCAAATGTTCTTCCCCCATAAGTAACGCTTACATCAGTACCCGTGCGATTATCAACCATCTGACTCCATCCTGCACCAGATGCAACCGGCCCCTGAGGAGTAGTTGTATTTGTAGGCGTTGCCATTAGCAGAGAAGATTGGTAAATAAAACTCAAACCCATTCCGTCCGCAGCAATAGGACCACCTGTTGCCATTAGTTCAAATTGGATAGTTAACGAACCTGTGGCGGGGCCGGCACCATCCGGGTCTGTTGCACTGTAGTTTGCTTGAACCACTCTTATTGAAACAGTCTGAGATAAAACGCTGTTAGCTATGAGAAAAAAAATAATTGGTAATATTTTTTTCATTTCAATATTTTTAAATTATAGAGTTATCTTTTTATTTCACTTCTCCGGGAACCTGGGATGCCAAAACCTGTTCAGTTCTATTTGTTTTAATCGAACTACTTGTTGAGGCAAATGCTGCAATGGATGAATTTGTAATACTAACATCAGCAGAGGTTACATTTCTATCTAAATTTGTATCTCTTACATTATAAACATTTGTATTTCCTGATAAAGGTCCGGCTATTGCAATATTAACAGGAGTAATATCAGAAGTTGTAACAGATCCATTACTATTAACGTCTCCTGGCCACATTCCATACAAAGTGCTGCCTGCGCCCGCTGTTGCTAATATTACAGTTGGATCTGAAGTTGCTCCTGGTTTTTTATATGAGTTTGCTAAAACAGAATAATTATTGGTAAAAGTTCCAGTCGTATTTGATGGAATTGAGTTACTCATTATAGCAAGATGATTACGGTGACGAACTACTACAAACGCTCCTCCTTGTTTGGATATATTAAAAGTAATTGGGGTTACTCCATCCAAATCAACGACATTACCATTGTTCAAAAGAAAGCCTGCTTTACGTCCTGTTATTGTTGCTGCAGTAGCGTCAGCGGGCAATCCTGTTGCGGGTTTGCGATGTTCAATAAGTACCCAATCTACAATATTAGTATTGGGAATTGATGCCACGGATTCCGCTCCAGTATAATTATAAGGCGCTCCGGTGTATGGTTGCGTTAAGGGTAGCAAGTTACCGGCATTTAGAGTTGTTCGCATAAGTCCTATGGGATTATTCCATGCACCTTTAATATAAGCTGTTACATTAAAAGTATAATTGGGATCTGCCAATTTCCATTCCAAAGCAAGATCAGATGCAGAAATGCCTGTAAGCATTACGTAATGATCAGGATCAACCGTAGCGCGGGTTACAGTTGCTACAGATGCGTTCCACTCAGATGAGATCAATACCCATGGAACTAAATTGGCCTCAACATTTGTATTTAACTCAGGCGGTGCATAAGGAAAACGTACATCAGCAGTAAATCCTGATCCCCCTGTTTGTGTAAACAAAAATTTCCTTTTTACTTCTCTTTCATTTTGTGTTGGATCGGCTCCTTCGTTCAGCGGAATCATCGTCGTCGTGAAAGTTGTGGGAGCTATGCCTCCATTGGTTGTAATCTGCATATTAGCCTGGTTAAAAATACCGGCAGTTCCATTCGTCCAACCCGTTCTCTTAACACTGCCAACAATATCTTTACCGGTAGCAATAGTATATACTGCAGCTACTGGGGAGGTTAGTGTAAATGAAGGATTTAAAATTGGATCAGTAGATAAGACCCCTGAAAGATAATCCAGTTTTGTATTTACTGTAGTTGTTCCTCCCAGTCTTACAGTATCTGAATTTGAGGATTTATTAATAGTGAGATTGTTTATAACTGAGCTGCCTCCGGTTAGTGTATCAACTCCGGTACCTGTCATAATTAGAGAATCTTCATTTCCCGTAGAAGTATAATTTCCGGAATTTATGAAATTACCCTGCACTTCAATTTTACCATCATTGGTGATTGTACCACTAATGTTTTTAACATCGCCGGTTACCATTACATATCCGCCTTCCTGGATAGTAAAAGTTGCTCCGTTATTATAGAGCTGGGATTTGGCTGCGACTGAAAAAAAAATTAATGCTGTGAAGAGTTGGAATTTTCTTTTCATAAATGTTATTTTGAATACACTAAATTATATTAATCAATTATTTTAATCTGTGATAATAAAATTAAAATGAATTGAAACAAATAATAATTGTTTCTATCATTTGGAACTTATAATTGAGTAAATGGCGTCTTATTAATAAAATAAATAAGTTACCTGCTAAAGTAAAAACCTTTTCTTTTTTAAAACAATACCCACTTCAGGGGATATACAACCTTTGTGTATTTCTCATTTTAGCTTAGGTTTGTACTTCTTAAAAATAATACATGTCGATAGAAATTAAAGTGCCTTCAGTTGGCGAAAGCATTAATGAAGTAACGCTTATAAGATGGATAAAAAAAGATGGTGATTGGGTTGAGAGGGATGAAGTAATTGCTGAATTGGAAAGTGAAAAGGCAACCTTTGAAATCAATGCTGAAAAGGCAGGAGTTTTGCATACAGTTGCTAAAGAAAATGATACTCTTAAAATAGGCGATGTAGCTTGTACAATAGACGACTCAGCACAAAAGCCAGTTTCTGCAGGAAAAAACGTCACATCCGAAAAAAAGCAATTAAAACCTCAGGAATTAGAACTAGAAGCAAAAGAACCACCTTCCAAAAAAGAAATAAAATCAGAAGAAAAAAAGGAAGTGAAATCTGCACCTCCAAATAAAGATGTAAAAGCCACACCTGTTGCTGCCGCAATATTAGCAGATAAAAATGTAGATGTGAATAAAGTAACTGCAACAGGTTCCAATGGAAAAATAACCAAGCATGATGTTCTGGATGCTCTTACAAATCCTGGAAGATCAATTGGAAAAAAACTTTTCAATCGTGAAGAGAAGATTGAAAAAATGAGCAACCTGCGCAGAACAATTAGCCGCAGGTTGGTGGAAGCAAAAAACACAACAGCAATGCTCACCACTTTTAATGAAGTGGATATGAGTTTCATCATGGATTTAAGAACAAAATACAAAGAGGTTTTTAAAAAGCAGCATGAAGTAAATCTTGGCTTTATGAGCTTCTTTACCAAAGCCTGTTGTTTTGCTTTACAGGAGTGGCCTGCTGTAAATGCAGGTATCGATGGGGATAACATTATTTATCATGATTTTTGTGATATTTCTATAGCAGTTTCATCTCCTAAAGGACTTGTGGTACCGGTTATTAGAAACGCTGAAAGTCTCAGCATGGCTGAAATAGAAAAAGAAGTTGTTCAGCTTGCTACAAAAGCAAAAGAGAGCAAACTCACTATTGAAGAGATGACCGGAGGAACATTTACTATAACTAATGGCGGAATTTTTGGATCATTGATGAGCACACCTATTATAAACATTCCACAAAGCGCTATATTAGGAATGCATAATATTGTTGAACGCCCTGTAGCGATAAAAGGCCAGATAGTTATTAAGCCAATGATGTACCTGGCTGTTAGCTATGACCATCGTATTATTGATGGACGTGAATCTGTAAGCTTCCTGGTTCGTGTAAAAGAAATGCTCGAAAATCCTGTCCAGCTTTTATTTGGCAAAGATCCTGTAAAAGCATTGCTGGAGCTATAATTGGACTAAACAATAGCTGATGCAAAAAGAAGGAAAACAATCTACTTCAATTTCAAGAGGCCATTTCGACAGGTATTTAGAATACACCACTTCTATACTTTCATTATATAAAGGCAATGAACCATTCCATTCTTTTTTGAAAAAGTACTTCTCTTCAAGCAAAAAGCATGGCTCGCGTGACAGGAAATTAATATCTTCATTATGCTATAATTATTTTCGTGTAGGCTATAGCGTTAGTTCGAATGAAAATTTTGATAAGAAGATTCTGCTATCAGCTTTTTTATGCGAAACTAATTTTTCTCCATTGCTTGAAACCCATCGCCCTGACTGGAATGCCTTCATTCAAATACCGTTAAGCGATAAACTAAAAATCGTAGAGAAAGAATTTGATTTAAAACAAATATTTCCCTTTTCAAATCAACTAAGTGATGAGATAAATTTCCGGAAATTCAGTTTATCTTTTTTAACTCAGCCTAAATTATTTATAAGAATACGACCTGGCTGTAAAGCAGCAGTAATCAACAAACTAAGAGGCGTAGGTTTGAAATTTGAAGAACTAAATGACAACTGTCTCGCTTTTGGGAATAATGAAAAGGTGAGTGGTATAATTGAGATAGATAAAGAAGCTGTGGTACAGGATTATAATTCACAAAGAACATTGGATTTAGTAAAAGAAGCGATGATAGACAGTAAATCTGAAATTTCAATTTGGGATTGCTGCGCCGGAAGCGGAGGAAAATCTATTCTTGCGTTTGACACATTAAAAAACATCAATCTAACGGTGAGCGATAAGCGAAGCAGTATTCTTGAAAATCTTAGAGCTCGCTTTAAAATAGCCGGAATTAGAAATTATAATTTTTTTATAAATGATTTGCAACTGTCTTCTTCAGCCCCGGTATCTATATCGGGTTCTTTTGATCTCATTATCGCAGATGTGCCATGCACCGGTTCAGGTACCTGGTCAAGAACTCCTGAACAGCTCACTTACTTCCATAAAAAGGATATAAGTAAATATGTTTCACTACAAAGAAACATTATTGAAAACACAGTTTCTCGTTTAAAAGACAAAGGGTATTTTTTATATATTACGTGTTCGGTATTTAAAAAAGAAAACGAAGAAAACATTGGCTTTATTCAAAAGGAATTTCATTTAAGCTTATTAAGAATGGGATATTTGAAAGGATATGAAATACAAGCTGATACTATGTTTACGGCTTTATTAAGAAAAAGTCAGTAGTCCTTATTGCACTACCAACTTAAAACTTTGCTTACTAACTCCATCACTAAATTTCAGGTTATAAATTCCTTTCTGGAAGGGTTGTAAATTTTCAAACTTTATAATTTGAGTTTGGCCTTCCTGCACGGGAGCCTGTTTAGTAACATACAGTCTTCCCGAAACATCATACAACCGGAAAGTTGCAGTTGCAGTATGTAACGGTTTAATAACAATATTGATATTAGTTGTAAAAGGATTTGGAAAAATCTTAATCCGGTTATTACCCAAAATGTTGTTGGTGTTACGCAAGATAAGCTGCTGGTTCAGATCATCAAAAGCCGTATGAAAATCAGGAATGCCGTATCCTATACGATCGTTTGGAGTATTGTAAATACTACTGCTTTTTATAACAGCCTGTATGATTTCCATGTTTGTAAAATCTGGAAACGCCTGCCAAAGACAAGTGATAAGGCCGGCTATATTGGGAGTAGCAAAAGAAGTTCCGTTTCCTGATACGATCTGTCCACTTGTAGATGATATGGCTGTTGATACTCCTACAGAGGCCACGGATGGTTTTATTTGCCCGTCGCTTGAAGGTCCATAACTGCTAAAGCCTGCAACAGTTCCTGATGAGTTAACGGCTCCCACTGCCAATACACTATCTGCATCTGCAGGAGTTGTTATAAAATGCCATGAGCTGCTACCTTCATTTCCTGCCGCTATCACCACAATCATTCCTTTTTTTGCTGCGTAATCTGCTGCCCTGGCAATGATAGTAGTATTGCCATCCATATCAGCATAAGTATGATTGAAAACAGGATTATCAAACAGACTATAACCCAATGAAGTGGAAATAACATCAACACCAATGCTGTCCGCTCTTTCAGCAGCGGCTGCCCAGTACTGTTCTTCAACGGGAGATTCTGTAGCTGCTTCTTCCGTACGGTACAAATAGAAATTTGCCCTGGGACTGCTGCCAACGAGTTGACCTGGAATATTACCTGCGATTATTGAAAAACATTCCATTCCATGCGGATGATCTTCATCAACACTTACTTCGTTGGCAACATAATCATAGGTTTCAACAACCTGGTTGTTGTTTCTTGCACTGTCAAAGGCTGGCAAGGTGAGGTAATGATAAAAACCTGCATCAAGTATGGCTATCAACATGCCTTCACCATGAAATCCTTTGTCATGCAAATATTCACCTTCATGAATATGAATTTGAGCGTATGAATTTCCATAATTATAAAAATCTGAAATATTATTTAATGATTGAGGTGTTGTAATTGAATTTATCTGTTCATTAAATTTATTGTTACCAGTTGCCTGTGCACTTACCGGGCGCATAAGAGGTTGTGTAGTTATAACAAATGGCAGGCTATTAATTTTTGCCAAAGCAGCAACATCTGTAGTTTGAATGCAAACCTGGTTGAGCCACTTTGATTTATCAAGGATAATAACGTTCCCGGCTAAACGCAGACTGTCAATATAGCGTGGAGTAATTGGTAAATCTGTTTCATCAATTGCAATATTTTGTTTTGTTCTTCTGGTAATTGATTTGGCTGATAAAAACTGCGATGGATTATTTATTGTAAATGGAGTACCGGCCTTGTCTTTAAACTTAACAATGTATTTCGAAAATTGTGCGGAAACGCTGGCTGAAAAAAAAGCTATTGCGAAAAGTAGGGGATAAACTTTTTTCATAAAAGAGAAATGGTACAAAATTATTAATGCACTCCGCCAGTTTTCAATATGAATTCAAAAAATTAATTGTGGTCTATTATACTAAGCTTTATGCCATAACCATTAAAATAACCTGGGGTTCCGGGTTGACCTCCCTGGTATTCCCAATGCAGGAATTCACGATAAATTAAACCAATCCCTTTTCCATATTTTTCCACTGCATAAGTTTTTTCAGCATATTGGGTTCCTGCAATTGCAGGGTCCTGACCTAAAAATTCATCCCTTTCTGAAACCTTGATGGTACTGTCAATACTCAAAGAATTGATAGTAAGCGGCACACCAACACTATCGTAAATATAGTCCCAGTCATCAAGGTATTTAACTTCTGAATTAGCAGAATAAGTATCAATATATGAATTTCCTTTCCAGGAAAAATCCTGTTTTATAGGAAGCTTCAATTTTAAAAAACGTTGATTGTTTTCAATGTATTCAATTGAATTTTCTGTAGGTACTACAAGGAATGTATTATTTGGGGTCCAATCTTCTGAAATATCTTTGCGGATGTAGCGTATAATACGGTAAGCCGGCCGCCCAAGGTTATCTGTTATTTGGGCATCCACCCTATCCTGAACCTGATAGCTAATTATAGTATCTCTTTGACCGAAGACGATAAAAACAGTTGAGTCCAAATTGTAGGTAATATATTTTCCCACTTCAAGAGGATTATAATCACTAACAGATTCCGAATTAAAACTGTCCTTTTCTTTTTTGCACGAAATAAAAAAAAGAGTAATAAAAATTAATCCAATAAAATATTTTGTCATACAAATAATTAAAAATGTTTTGTAGAGAAATTGAAAGACAAATGAAAAAAGATTCCAATTATTAAAAACTTCTTTTTCCCTTTGGGTTAATGGCTTCTTTGAATAATTCCACCGCCAATTACATCGTCACCTTCATAAAATACAGCACTCTGTCCCGGCGCTATGCCTTTTACATCTTCATAGAAACGGACATTTACTCCATTTTCGTATAAAAAAAGATTAGAAAGTGCACCTTTATCTTTATACCTGATTTTTGTAAGAACTTCCATACCATCCGTAATGCCATTATATTTTATCCAGTTAATACCTGCAACCTGCATATCATTTTTGTTCAGATCCTCTTCAGCTCCCAATACTATCGTATTGGTTTCAGGAATAATTTCTGTGACAAATACGGGTCTACCGAGCGCAATATCAAGTCCTTTGCGTTGACCTATTGTATAAAATGGATAACCTTTGTGAGGTCCTATAATTTGCCCTGATTGGTCAACAAAAAATCCACCGGTAACTTTTTCTTCAAGTCCCGGAACTTTTCTTTTTAAAAAACCGCGGTAGTCATTATCAGGAATGAAACAAATTTCATAGCTCTCATTTTTTTTAGCAAGTTCAGGGTAGCCAAAATCATGAGCCATTTGCCTGATTTCAGTTTTGCGATAAGTGCCCAGCGGCAATAGTGTACGGCTAAGCAAATCCTGCTGCAATCCCCAAAGCACATAGCTCTGATCTTTTGTTTCATCAACACCTTTTCTTATAAAATACCTGTTGTTATTGTGTTTATGAATTTGTGCATAATGGCCTGTTGCAATATAATCACATCCCAATGCATTCGCTCTTTTCAACAAAGCCCGCCATTTTATATGGGTATTACACATAACACATGGATTAGGTGTGCGGCCTGCTATATATTCTTCAACAAAATTATCAATGACAAAATCACCAAATTCTTCACGGATATCTAAAATAAAATGAGGAAAACCATGTTGCACTGCAGCAGCCCGTGCATCATTGAAACTATCCAAATTGCAGCAACCTGTCTCTTTAGAATTATTACCATTGCTGGTTGCATAATCCCATGTTTTCATAGTAATCCCAATAACATCATAACCTTCATGATGAAGCATAAGCGCTGCTACAGTACTATCAATACCACCACTCATTGCCATTAAAACTTTTCCTTTTTTACTCATGTTTTTAAAATGGTTTGTAAAGATAAGATAGTTTACGCTTGAGGTTATCGTTAATAAGTTAATTGGTTATTTTTTTATTACAACTTCATAGTTTGGTTTCCCGATATGATATCCTACAAATCCTATTAGTCTCATAAATCCTGGTTCAGACAATTTTGTGGTTCAGACTAATTAACTTGCGCACATGGAGCAATATCTTCATCTGCTAAAAAGAATAATTAATGAAGGAGCTGATAAAAGTGACCGAACGGGCACGGGTACACGAAGTTTATTTGGCTATCAAATGCGTTTCGATCTTCAGAAGGGATTTCCATTAATTACCACAAAAAAATTACATTTAAAAAGTATCATTTACGAATTGCTGTGGTTTTTAAAAGGAGAAACCAATATTAAATATCTTAATGAAAACGGTGTGAGGATTTGGGATGAATGGGCAGATGAAAATGGGGATTTAGGTCCGGTGTATGGTAAGCAATGGCGAAGCTGGGAAGGTGCAGATGGAAAAGTAATAGACCAGGTAAGTCAGTTGATTCATCAATTAAAAACAAATCCTGATAGCCGCAGAATGATTATAAGCGCATGGAATGTTGCTGACTTGCCTGAAATGAGATTAATGCCGTGTCATTGTTTATTCCAGTTTTATACAGCCTCCTCCACCACCTCCAAAGGAAGAGAGTCAAGAAAACTTTCCTGCCAATTGTATCAAAGAAGTGCTGATGTTTTTTTGGGCGTACCTTTTAATATCGCTTCTTATGCACTACTAACCTTGATGATTGCTCAGGTATGTGATATGGAACCAGGAGAATTTATTCATTCTTTTGGCGATGTTCATTTGTATAAAAATCATTTTGAGCAGGCAGAATTGCAACTTACAAGAAAACCTTTTCCTGTTCCAGAAATGAAAATAAATGCTGGTGTAAAAGATGTTTTTAATTTTAATTATGAAGATTTTGAATTGATAAATTATCAAAGTCATCCGGGGATTAAGGCACCTGTTGCTGTGTAAGAAGTTTAATTAAGTTAATTTGTTTATTAGGTTAAGTGGTTTATTAGTTATTTAAAACAAACAAATAGATTAAATACTATATGGAGTTTACTTTAGAAAAATTAGAAGTTTACAATATTGCTGAAAAATTTTCTGATGATATTTGGGACTTAGTTATTAAATGGGATTATTTTAAAAAAGATACGATAGGAAAACAATTAGTAAGAGCTGCAGATTCTATCTCAGCTAATATTGCAGAAGGTTATGGACGTTACTTTTACAAAGAAAGTAAACAGTTTTATTTTTATTCCCGTGGATCAATTCAGGAAACAAAATCGTGGCTATCAAAATGCTTAAGAAGAAAACTTATTGATTCTGAAGTATGCAAACCATTAATAGAACTTTGTACAAAAATCCTTATTATGTTAAATGCTTTCATAAAATTTGTTGCGAATTCTCAAAAGAGTAAATAAGTGGACAGTCAATACTTATTAACGGACTAACTAATAAATGAACCAATGAACCAATGAACCAATAAACCAATTACCAATAAACCAATTAACTTCTAAATAAATGCTTTCTCATATAGTAGCCGCTTCAGAAAATAATGTTATTGGTTCTAAAAATGAATTGCCCTGGCACCTGCCGGATGATTTTAAATACTTTAAAAATAAAACGTGGGGAATGCCGGTAATCATGGGTAGAAAAAGCTATGAGTCTTTAAAGAAATCATTGCCAGGTCGTATAAATATTGTAGTAACCAGTAAAACCAATTGGAAACCAGAGGATGTTTTTATAGTGAATAATATTGATGATGCAATTGAAAGAGCAAAAGAAAGTGATGCCAAAGAAATTTTTATAATTGGTGGCGGTGAAATTTTTAAACAAACCATTGATATAATTTCAAAAATATATTTAACAAGAGTACACGCCACCGTTGAAGGCGATACTTACTATCCTGAAATAAAAAAAGATATATGGAAACTGGTTGATGAGCAATCCTTTCCCGCAGATGAAAAGAATAATTATGCTTATACATTTGAGGTATGGGAAAAAAATTCTGTTACATCTTAAATTAATCATAAGATGTATTCTTCATCTCAACTTGCAAAAAAATATATTCATTATTATATACATGCTAAAAATAGAAAAGGGCATGGCGTTCATTCTCCATTTGTTTTTGATTTTATCATTCATGTGCTAAATGATAAAAAAATTTATGATTGCTTTAAAAAAATAGAAGGCTTACGCCAACAGCTTCTTCATGATAATAAAATTATTGAAGTTGAAGATTTTGGAGCAGGCTCCGCAGTAATACCTTACAAAAAGAGAAAAATAAAAGCCATTGCAAAATCTTCTTTAAAAAATAAAAAATTTGCAAAGCTTCTTTTCAGGATTGTAAACTATTATAAGCCACAAAATATTATTGAGTTGGGAACATCATTTGGTATTACCACCTGCTATCTTGCGTGTGCTAATAACAATGCTGAAATAAATACATTTGAAGGCTCAAAAGAAATTGCAAAAATTGCCCATCATAATTTTGATAAACTCGGCGTTAAAAATGTCAGTTTAATACAAGGAAATTTTGACATGGCTTTGAATAAAACATTAACCACAATTAATAAAGTTGATTTTGCTTTTATTGATGGCAATCACAGGAAGCATGCGACTCTTAATTATTTTTCGGAACTAAAAAAAAAATCATCTGATTCTTCCATATTTGTTTTTGATGATATTCACTGGAGTATTGAAATGGAGCAAGCCTGGAAGCACATACAGGAGCACCCTTCAATTACGTTAACTATCGACCTTTTTTTTATTGGCCTTGTTTTTTTTAAACCTGATTTTAAAGTAAAGCAACATTTTGCGATAAGGTTTTAAATTTTCAATATCTTAGAAGCATATTTTCAAACTATGACAATTGGTGTTTTAAAAGAACCTTTACCCGAAACCAGAGTCTCCGTTTTACCCGAACATTTATCAATTTTCCAAAAATGGAATGCCGATGTTTTAATAGAAAATAACGCAGGAGAAAATGCATTTGCTTCCAATCAAAAATATACAGAGGCAGGTGCAAAAGTTGTTTCAAGAAATGATGTATTGAGCAACTCCGATATTATTTTATCTATAAACATTTTAGCTGCAGTTGAAATTGAAACGATTCAATCTAAAATTCTTCTTGGTAATTACCAGCCACTTTATAATTATTCATTCATACAAAATCTTGCAAAAAAAAATGTTACGGTTTTTAGTATCGATATGATTCCAAGAACTACGCGGGCACAAAGTATGGATGTGCTAAGCAGCCAGGCAAATATTGCTGGCTACAAAGCGGTGCTGCTTGCTGCTAATTTATTTCCAAAATATTTTCCCATGTTCATGACAGCGGCAGGGAGTATACCACCTGCAAAAATTTTGATTTTGGGTGCAGGTGTTGCAGGCTTGCAGGCGATTGCAACTGCAAAAAGATTGGGCGCTGTTGTTGAAGTTTTTGACACGAGGCCTGCCGTAAAAGAAGAAGTAATGAGTCTCGGGGCTAAATTTATAGAAGTAGAAGGTGCAGCTGATGCAAGTAAAGCCGGGGGTTATGCAGTCGAACAATCACAGGAATTTATACAAAAACAAAAAACGAAAATTGCTGAAAGCATTGCAAAGTCTGATATCATAATAACAACTGCACAGATACCTGGAAAGATTGCTCCTGTTTTAATTACAGAGGATATGTTAAACTCAATGAAAAATGGTTCTGTGATAATTGACTTAGCTGCAGCAACTGGCGGAAACACCTCTACAACAAAAAATGAAGAAACCATAAAATATAATGGAGTGAGCATTGTAGGTAATTCGAATCTTGCAGCAACAATGCCTTACGATGCCAGTAAATTGTATGGAAAAAATATCATTAACTTTTTACAATTGATAATAGATAAAGACGGAAAAATAAATCTAAATTTTGACGATGATTTGGTAAAGGGAACATGTATAGCTCACGATGGTGAAATTGTAAATGAGAAAGTGAAAGCCTTAATTGGCTAATGTGCTAATTAGCAAATTCACTAATAAACAAAAACTATAAATAACGTCCTTCTCCTTTTGGAGAAAGGTTGGGATGAGGCTAAACTTTTTATATGCAAACAGTATTCAATTTTTTACATGAAAATATAGAGTTAATCTATATAGTTATTCTTATGATTTTTTTAGGAATAGAAATAATCGGAAGAGTACCCAGCGTTTTGCATACTCCTTTAATGAGTGGTGCAAATGCAATTCACGGCGTGGTAATCATTGGCGCAATCATAGTGATGGGTAAGGCTTCCGGTGACAATTATATAGCATTGATTCTTGGATTTATTGCAGTGATACTAGGAACGCTGAATGTAGTAGGTGGTTTTGTAGTTACAGACAGGATGCTGGAAATGTTTAAGAAGCCCCCGGCCCCGAAGGGGAGAAAAAAGTAATACCTGTTTGGTTGTGAGCAAGCAGCAATAAACCTTTGAACAATTGAATCAATTAACTAATTAACTAAAAAACCAATTAACTTTTTAATGTCGGACATTTTATCAATTTGTTATCTCATCGCTTCTGTAACATTTATTCTTGGATTAAAGATGTTATCCAATCCTGCTACTGCAAGAAAAGGAAATTTAATTGCTGCCGGAGGAATGACCATTGCAATTATCGGAACCATTTTTCTTTATGAAGTCGATGGAATAAAATTAGGTAATCATGTATGGATATTTGCCGGGCTTATTATAGGCAGTGTCATAGGAACACTTACTGCAAAAAAAGTGAAGATGACTTCTATGCCGGAACTGGTAAGCTTTTTCAATGGAATGGGCGGCGCCTGCGCAGCATTAATTTCAATTGTTGAATTTGATCATTTATTTCGTGCAAACGAAATGCTTGACTCAATTTTTTCTGATGTTGTCCCTGCCGGCCATTATATAACCATCATTGCCGGAGTAATAATAGGAAGTATTTCTTTTGCAGGAAGTATGATTGCATGGGGTAAGCTTAGCGGTACGGTGAAAGATTTTTCATTTACGGGACAACATATTTTTAATCTCGCAATTTTTGCTTTAATTCTTATTGGCGCAGTGTATACTTATAATTCAAATACGCATTTTGCTATCATTCCTTTTTATATAACGGTTGGACTTTCTCTTCTATACGGAGTATTTTTTGTGTTACCAATTGGTGGTGCAGATATGCCGGTAGTAATTTCTTTATTGAATTCTTTTACAGGAGTTGCGGCAGCCTGCGGTGGCTTTTTATATAATAATAAAGCAATGCTTACAGGCGGCATATTGGTAGGTGCCGCAGGAACTTTACTTACTATATTAATGTGCAGAGCCATGAACAGGAGTCTTAAAAATGTTCTTATTGGTTCTTTTGGTGGTAATGCAAAAAAAATTTCAGGTGCGCCCGGAGAACAGGGGCAATACAAAGAAATTTCTTTGAGTGATGCTGCAATGGTAATGGCTTATTCTAAAAAAGTTATGATAGTTCCGGGATACGGATTAGCGGTGGCACAGGCGCAGCATACCTGTCACGAACTTGAAAAGGTGTTGAATGAAAAAGGTGTAGAAGTAGAATATGCCATTCATCCTGTTGCGGGCCGTATGCCCGGGCACATGAATGTATTGCTTGCAGAAGCAGACGTGAACTATGAAAAACTCCTGGAAATGGATCAGGCTAACAATGAATTTAAAACTACAGATGTTGTTTTAATATTGGGCGCAAATGATGTAGTAAATCCTGCAGCTAAAAATGATCCTTCCTCACCAATTTATGGAATGCCTGTCCTTGAAGTAGAACTGGCTAAAACTGTTATCGTAAATAAAAGAAGTATGAAGCCGGGGTATGCAGGTATTGAAAATGAATTGTTCTTTCAGCCCAAAACTTCTATGTTATTTGGCGATGCCAAAAAAGTTTTGCAGGATTTGCTTTTGGAAATAAAAAATGTTTGATTAACTGATTAGCTAATGTGCCGAAGTGATAATGACGTTTTAATTAGTTATGCGATAATATAGGATCTGCTGTTGAAATTGGCTGATTATCAAATTAGCTGATTAAATTATAATTCTTTAATCTTTATGTTCTTAAACCATGATTCACTTCCATGATCCTGGAACGTGATGTATCCTTTTTTAGACATTCCGTAACCCGGTGCATCTTTCCATTTTCCTGCCAATTTTTTCTTCTTCCAATCATCACTGTATAATTCATACTCTACAACTTTTTTTCCATTCAACCAATGTTCAACGTGGCCTTTGTTTACAACAATACGGGCATTATTCCATTCGCCTGCAGGGTTAGGAGCCGCAGCAGGAGCAGGGTCCATGGCGTAGTTCGCAGCGGTGTGTTGCCAGTCTTCGAGCTTCTCCGGAAAATTTTTATCATCAATAATCTGGTATTCCGGGCCACTTAAATGAGAAGAGGGATACTCTTCAGTTACCATATATAAAATGCCACTGTTCCCTTTCAGAGATATTTTATAATCAACTGACAAATCAAAATTTTCATATTGTTTTGTGGTCATCAGGTCTGCGCTTATGCTGCCATAGTTTGCAGTACTGCCCTTACAATGTAAAGCTCCATTATCAACTGCCCATGAATCATTCTTTTTATTTTGATAAGTTCGCCAGCCATTTATAGTTTTTCCATCAAATAATAAAGTATAGCCTTCGTTTTTTTCTTGCTTCGAAAGTTTATTATCACCAACATTTTTAGAAGCTGAACAGGAAATTATTATGGCTGATGTTATGAGTATAAACAGAATTTTATTCTTTTTCATAATTATTATTTATTGGTGATTACTTTGAGATTTTCAGGATCCCAGTGCATTATTTTATTATTGAAATAACTATCGTTGCATAACAATGCAGGCGCTGCTGCACGATATCCAAACAAAGGATTTTCTGTTACCTCACCATTTGTTCTTATCGCATTGATCCAGTTATAATGATGATCAAAGTGAGCGCCTTTATAGCCTTCTTCAGCAGCATATACAAGTTGATCTGGGGGCACCATTGATTTACGATTATACGTATATTCTTTCCCGGAATTTACATTTTTGGTTTTATTCAGTGGATCGTTTTCATCAATAATAATTTTATTTTTAAATAGGGTTACTTTATCCCATTCTACTGTCATAGCACCTTCGCTGCCTACCATGCGCAGGTAATTTGTCCCGCCTGTGCCGTCAACAAAATTTACTCTTACTGAAAGATTAAATGGAGGATGAATTTTTGTATCGGGGTAGTCAAACATTCCCAGCATAATATCAGGAACTTCTCTCCCATCTTTCCAATAGCGCAGGCCACCCGTTGCTATAATTTTATTTGGGCCTGTTGAGCCCGTTATAAAATGAAGACTGGAAAATAAATGAACAAATAAATCGCCAGACACGCCGGTGCCATAATCACGATAATTTCTCCAGCGGAAAAATCTTAGTTTATCAAATGGCCTTTTTATTGTATTAGCAATATATGTGTCCCAGCCAACAGT
Source organism: Ginsengibacter sp. (assembly GCA_040005535.1). Taxonomy (GTDB): domain Bacteria; phylum Bacteroidota; class Bacteroidia; order Chitinophagales; family Chitinophagaceae; genus Ginsengibacter. The sequence continues at coordinate 19,597 of JBDTYU010000294.1, forward strand.
TGCCGGTGAAGCATCTTCCGGTATTGGATATTGCCACGCCCCTGTGGGCGACATACGTGCATAAAACGCTTCTGCATAGTTTAAAGTACCAATAGCGCCTTCCTTCAATAGTTGCTTTGCTTTTTCATTTCCCAAAGAACTCATTCCCTGGCTACCCACCTGGAACACAACTTTATTTTTTTTCTGCGCATCAATTACCGCAGGGCCTTCCGTAATGTCGTGCACCATTGGTTTTTCACAATACACATGCTTGCCTTTATTCATTGCAGCTACGGAAATATCTTTATGCCAATGATCGGGCGTGGCAATAATTACTGCATCAATATCTTTACGTTCCAATATTTCTTTATAATCACGTGTTGTATATATATCATTTCCCCAGCGTTTCTTTGCTTCCGCAAGACGTCCATCATACAAGTCGCAAACCGCTACTAGCTTTACTCCCGGCACTGTGATACATGTATTAGCATCAGACGTACCCATGCCGCCTGAACCAATCAAAGCAATTTGCACCTGATCATTAGCAGTAAAATTGTTTTTTATTCTTATTAACTCATGAAGATGTTGATTACCTTCCCTTGCTGAAATAATTGAAGGAATTACTGATGCGCCTAAAACTCCTTTAGTCACATTTGCAATGAAAGTGCGCCTCGAATTTTCATTTGATTTTTTTGACATAACGTTTTTATTATCTTTAAAATTAATAGAATTTGAAGATTAAATTCTTATTAAATTTTGTGCGCAATTTTTATAATAAAAAACATTTTCTGGTAGTGAACAAAATTAAAAATCAAGAATAAAATTTCTAAGTAAGCGGTGCTAATTGAAAAAGTTCATCCAAAAAAATAAATTTTTTTACTAACCTAAATAAAAATGTTCTTAGCAGAAATATAAATGTTTAGTGAATAGAATCCGCATTATAAACTTAATCAGCCTTCCTTTCAGGCTTTAAGTATTTATACAATTTAGTATACCAATCCTTTTGCATACAAGGTCTTTCAATAAAATAGAAAAATAAAGAACTGCATATCATCGTCAATATTGCAAAAATCAAAAATTGGATAATAAAATACACAAGATATTCATTCGCAGTTCCATGTTTCACAAAGAACCGACCAAATGTCGCCATGATAGAATCATGGATTAAATAAATAGTATAACTCATTCCCCCGATTATGCTTAACCATTTTATACTAAAGACTCTTTTCCAAAAAGGAATAAAAAGTACAATAAAATAAAACAATAGGATTGCTAAAGGAATAAAAATGGTATAGATTAGATCAGTTCTTGTTGAATGAATTATCAAAATTCCTGCAAGAACAAAGACCCCTAAAGCAGTTAATAAATTTGTTTTTATTCTGCGGGCAGGATTGTAAAAATATTGGTTATCATAACTAACATATATATCGGCTAACAGAAAGCCGGTTATAAAATATTGGATGAACTGGTAAAAAAAAAGTGTATCGCTTTTAAATAAATATTGTATTACCGGCATAACGACCATAATCGTAAGAAGAAGGATGCGCCTGGTAATTTTTTGTAAAATAAAAATATATGCTAACAGGGGAACCATTAGGTAAAACTGTATTTCAATTTCAAGAGACCATGCCACTGAATTTATAACAGGAAGAGATCCGGGATAGAGAATATTATGTACGTACAACAGAGAAGCTATTAAATGTGGCGTTAGTTCTTTAGCCATCGAAAAATGTCTTCCGGACTCAAGAAGGAAAAGAAAGATCATTATTAAAAAATAAGGAGGCTCCAATCTTGTAAGTCTTCTTATAAAATATTGTTTTAGGTAAACTCTTTTCCCTTGTTTTAAATAATATCTGGCAAAAGGTAGACTAAGAACAAAGCCGCTTATAACAAAAAAAAGCTCAACTCCAAGATGTCCGTTTCCTAATACTTTCTGAAATATTATTGTACCCTGATAATTTTTTATTAAATAATCATTAAGATGATAGACAAAGACCCATGAAATAGCTAAAAAACGAAGACCATCAATTTCCGGAAGATAAGAGCCTGTGGAGGTTACCCTTGTAAATTTGTTTATAAGTTTCATGCAACATTGAAAATAGTAAAGCAAATACCTGATTATTGCTAAAGTAACTATTTCTTCAATAGGCTATATAACGAATATGGCTAAACGCATTTTTAAGAATTGACATGATTGAAATTATTTTTAGTACAACCCTTATTTTATTGTTTCATACATATGAAGGGGTGCACTTTATGGATCGCTAAGAATCACCGATTTTAATTACCATTAAGTATTCTTAAAACAAAATACTTTAAAATCTTTCTTACTTAAAAATGCACTGCATAAAAAAACCCCTGCTATTGCAAGGGTTTACCATTTTAAATTATTTTTTAAGACTTAGAAGAAGTCATTGCCTTCTTATCTTTCTTCGATTTTTTTGTAGTAGTTGAAACTGCATCAGTTTTTTTACCTGCGTCATTTGCCATCGCTTTATCATAAGCTGCAGGTTCAAGAACTTCACCGGTAAGTTTTATCATTTTTATATCATCCGCTCCTGCAAATTTTACAGTTAAAGTTTTATCGATATGTCCTAAGTTGGCCGCATTGTACTTTGCATGAATCTCGCCTGTTTTTCCTGGTGCTATAGGTGACTTTGTATAATCAGAAATTGTGCATCCACAGGTTGGATTAGCCTGGTCAATCAATAAATCTTCTTTGCCAATATTTGTAACAATAAAGGTTGCGGTTGCAGGTACATTTTGTTTTACTTTACCAAGGTCAAAGGTTTCCACATTAATTTTGGCAAGGTCGTCTGCTTTCTTTTGAGCAAATAATGATGTGGAAGATAGAGCCAGAATTATTACTAATAATTTTTTCATGAAGAGTTTTTTTAATAAATTTTATTGTTCGTTTTTTAAAGAATTAACAGCAGAATTTTCAGGAGCCGAAGTAACAGGAGTTTTCCAAACTTCTCCTTTTATCATAATTTGTTTAGTTTGAGTTCCATTATAAGTAATAGTAACCGGTTTAGCAAATGAACCTTCGTTCTGAGCATTATAGCCAACAGTTATTTTTGAAGTAGCGCCCGGTGGAATTGTATCTTTTTTCCATTCAGGTGTAGTACATCCGCAGCTTGCTTGCACATTATCAAGTGCAAATGCAGTAGCGCCAACATTTTTAAATTCAAATATGTGAGTAACCGGTTTGCCTTGGGGAATTTTACCAAAATCAAATTCAGTTTCTTTAAGGCTGATAGATTCTGCGGTAGGTTTTGATGCTTCGGCTACGGGAGTTACAGACGCTTGCGTTGATGTAGAGGAAGCGCTAATTGTTTGCGTCTTCGAAATTTTACCTTTAGGAACGTTTGTTTGTGCAGAAGTTGTAAAAAGGAAGGCAACAGCACAAAGGAAAGTAAATATATATTTCATCTAATTCTTTTTGATAATGATTTCAAAGATACTAAAACGCAGTAAAAGGTTGCAAATTGTAAACAGGTTATCACATTTTTAACAATCATCACCCATAATTGATATTTTTGCCAATTATGGGTATAAACCACATAGCAGATGACCTAATCCTTGAAAATTTATCTTTTGATAAATTTAAGGAAGAAGTTTTAAAAGACTATCGCATAGTTTGTGAAAGCCGTGAAGCAAGTTTGTTAGGAAGAAAAGAAGTACTTACAGGTAAAGCAAAGTTTGGAATTTTTGGAGATGGGAAAGAAGTGGCCCAGGTTGCAATGGCAAAGTTTTTTATGCCTGGGGATTTCAGAGCCGGTTATTATAGGGATCAGACATTCATGTTTTCAAGCGGTCTTTCTACTGTAGAACAATTTTTTGCTCAATTGTATGCTGATCCTGATGTAAATAATGATCCCTTTAGCGCGGGCCGCCAGATGAATTCGCACTTTGCAACAAAATTTGTAGATGAGAATGGTAATTGGCTTCCACTTGCACAAAGAAAAAATATATCTGCAGATATAGCCCCCACAGCCGGCCAGATGCCCCGGGCAGTTGGTCTTGCATTAGCATCTAAAGTTTTCAGAGAAGTGAAGGAATTGAATGGTATGAAAGATTTAAGCGATAATGGTAATGAAGTTTGCTTTTGTACGATTGGAGAATCTTCCACTTCCGAAGGTCATTTTTGGGAAACTATGAATGCAGCAGGAGTACTCCAGATACCGCTTGCTGTATTTGTTTGGGATGATGGCTATGGCATATCAGTTCCAAAAGAATATCAAACAACTAAATCTTCCATTTCAAAAGCTTTGAGTGGATTACAAAAAA
>JBDTYU010000295.1:0-7405 GCA_040005535.1 Ginsengibacter sp.
GGAACATATTTTACACCGCTCGCCTCTTCATGTCCCCTCATTCTGAAAGTCATGCATTCTATTAAATAAGGCTGTTGATTTTTTATACAGTACTCCCGAACTCCTTTTACAGTTTCGTAAACTGATAATATATTATTACCATCAATCTGCACACCTTCCATTCCATAACCATTTGCTTTATCAACTAAATCTTTACAGCGATATTGCTCGTTTACGGGAGTGCTTAAACCATAACCATTATTTTCAATAATAAATATTACCGGCAAATTCCACACTGCGGCTACATTCAAAGCTTCATGAAAATCACCCTCGCTTGTTCCACCTTCACCTGTAAAAGCCAGTGAAACTTTTTGTTCTTTTTTTAATTTGTATGCAAGTGAAACGCCATCTGCAATTGCGAGCTGAGGGCCGAGATGCGATATCATTCCACAAATAAAATGTTCTTTGCTGCCGAAATGAAAGCTACGCTCTCGTCCTTTGCTGTAGCCGTCTTCAGCGCCCTGCCATTGTTGAAATAATTTATGCAAAGGCATGTTGCGACCAGTAAAGACGCCCAGGTTTCTATGTAATGGCATTATCCATTCATCAGCCTTCAATGCATAAGTTGCGCCAACAGAAATAGCTTCCTGCCCGATACCGCTGAACCACTTTGAAATTTTCCCCTGCCTTAACAAAAGCAACATCTTCTCTTCAATCAATCTCGGCAGGAGAAGTTTTTTATATAGGTCAATCAATGTTTCTACGGGTAGATCGTTTCTGTGGAATTGCATACAGCAAATTTCAAGTATTCAGATGTAAATAAAAAGAAGAAGAACATTAATATTGATTAAAGGAAATCTTGTTCAAAAAATTGAGCTTTATTCTACCAATTTCTTTTCAATATTACCAAACGCAGATGACAGAATAGATAATAACAGTCCAAAGATAAATGCCCATAAAAAACCCTGGATGTGAATACCTGATACAATTTTACCGGCCAGGAGGATCATCAGAACATTTATCACCAGCAAAAAAATACCCAATGTAAGAATGGTTACAGGCAATGTAAGAATTACAAGAATTGGTTTCACTATTGCATTTAAAAATGCGAGAACAAAAGAAAAGATTAACGCAGTTGCGTAAGAGTCTATTTTGACATGGGGAGTTAATATTAAGGACAACCCGTAAGCCACAGCAGCTGTTATAAGAAGGCGTATAATAAATTTCATAATTACTTTTTATGAAAGCTAAATTAAATTACAACCAACTCAAAAAATTCTTCGGGCAATAAGTATTTATTGGCAAGCTCTTTCAATTCTTCGGCAGAAATATTTTTTATAGTATTTATGAAATCATAAAAATAATTTTCATCAAGATCGTTCAGTATTAAACTTTTCCATCTTGATATTACATGGAAAGGGCCATCGACATCACCAAGATTGAGACCCATCATATAATTTTTTACCAGCAGTAATTCTTCTTCGTCAACTAATTCTTTTTTTAGTATTTCCATTTCCTTATACACTTCATCGATAGTGGCGTCGCACACATCTTTCCCTGCCTCAGTACTTATAACCCATGCACTTTCCCTGATATGGTTCTCAAGAAAGCTGTGTATTCCATAAGTGTAGCCTTTTTCTTCTCTTATGTTACTCATAAGTCTTGAGCCAAAAAAGCCGCCAAACAAAATATTAAGCACTGTTACTTTTTTAAAATCAGGATGATGCCTGTTTGGAAAAGGCCTTGCAATACGTATGGCCCCCTGCACGCCTTTGGGATCATTAATAAGCTTCGCTTTTTTATTGGAAGCGATTTCTGCCTTATGAGTAATAGCAGGCAGATTTTCATTAAGCCTGAGATCTCCAAAATTTATATTGAACAAGTTCTCAAAATCTACAGGAAGTTTTCCGGCTGCAAAAATTGTACACTTTGCATTAGTGTAAAACTGTTTAAAAAAATTTGTAAGATCCTCGCGTGTAATAGCCTGGATATCCTGAACACTGCTTACTCTTCCATAAGGATGCTGCGTGCCATACAAGTATTGATCGATGAGCCTGTTTGCTACAAAATCACATTTTTGCATATTTACTGCAAGCCGCTGAATACTGTTTTGCTTAAATATTTCCAGTTCCTGGTTGGGGAAAACCGAATCAGTTATTATTTCCCTTATTACAGGTAAAATTTCTTTCAGCTGTTTTGAAAGGCAATGCAATGTTATTATTGAAATTTCATTTTGGCAGCTACGATTTAAATAAGCACCATAATATTCAAAATGTTCGTTTATTTCAAGGGCTGATTTTTTACTGGTTCCATTTTTTATAAGGTAGTTGGTGGCTGCTGCAACCATGTTTTTATTTTCATAAGAATTGCCTGCATTAAACACAAATTCTATAACAGCTACTTCTTCAGCCCCGTCGTTAAGATAATAGACACCTGCACCGTTTGTAAGCGAAAATTTTTGATAAGGTTTAAGTATAATATTAAATTCTACCGCATCTTTTATGGGAGGAGAAATTGTTCTGTTTAATGTCGAAGTTCTATCTGTAGTTGAAATCATTTTCTTTTTTAAAAAAGCTTTTGTATTAAGCTATGAAAGAATAAACCATTTAATTATCACTCTTGTAATACATCGTACTGCAATTTGTGTCAACAAAAATATTACGGCACTCCTGCAAAATATCTTCTGTGTTCACCGCCTGGTAATTAAACAATTCTTTATTCATTAACTCAGCATCACCCAGCAGTTCATAAGTGGCCAGACTATTGGCCCGGTTCATCAGGCTTATATCTTCAAAAGCAATAAGGCTTTCGGTTTTATTTTTTACTTTCTGCAATTCTGTATCTGTTACCAATTCGGTTTTCATTTTATTCAGTTCTATTTCTATGGCTTTTTCTGCCCGCTCCATAGTTATGTTTTTAACCAGTTTTCCTTCAATATAAAAAAGCCCCGCATCAATACTTCCCAAATGAGAACACTGTACGCTGCTGAAAATTTGATGTTCCTTGACCAGGCTTTGAAATAATCTTGAAGAACCACCATTGCCAAGAATTTCTGTTATGAGATCGGCAGCATAATATCTTTTATCAAGCCTTGAAGACATGTGCCAGCATTTGTATATTGCATCCAGCGGAACTCCCGCTTTTACTTCAAGAAATCTTGCAGCATTTTGCTTTGGTTCAATGGGGATTTTTCTTACATATTTTTCTCCGGAGGGTATATTGCCAAACCATTTTTCAGCCAGTTTTTTTACCTGGTCAACATTAACGTTACCCGCAACTGTTAGTATTGCATTTGCAGGTGTATAATGTTTAAAAAAAAAGTTTTTTACATCCAGGAGATTTGCATTTTCAACATGGCTTATTTCTTTACCTATCGTCATCCATTTGTAGGGATGCTCTTTATAAGCAAGTTCACGAATTTTGTGCCACGCATCGCCGTATGGCTTGTTTATGTAGTGCTCTTTAAATTCTTCCACGACTACTTTCTTTTGAACTTCCAGCGAGTTCTCATCAAAAGCAAGCGAAATCATTCTATCACTTTCCAGCCAGAAAGCTGTTTCCAGGTTTTCTGCCGGAAGCTGCAGGTAATAGTTGGTAAGATCATTTGTTGTATAAGCGTTATTTTCTCCTCCTGCCATTTGCAAAGGCTCATCATAAGAAGGAATATGGATGCTCCCACCAAACATGAGATGTTCAAATAAATGGGCAAACCCGGTACGGTCCGGCTCTTCGTCCCTTGAGCCTACATCATACATAACATCATGCACCGCCATAGGAGTGCTTTTATCTTCATGAACAATTACACGAAGGCCATTGTCCAGAATAAATTTTTCAAATTTGATCATGACCGCAAATTTGAGGCAAAGGAATTCATTTTCCCAAAAAGAATTTTGAAGTATTGCTAATATATGCGCCCAACACGAAAATTTAGTATCAACGGAACGCTGTTCCTGGAAACAACTAATGTAATTTTTTCTCCCACAGTCTGCATTAGATTTTTATAGGATCCTATATCATTGCTAAAGTTGGTATTTACTGCAATGATGATGTCTCCTTTTTTGAGACCACTTTTGTATGCGGGAGATCCTTCAATCACATCATCTGCCATAATTCTACCATCAACGTAAAACATATTCATTCCTGTGTAAGAGTAATCGAAATCTTCCCGGAAATGACTGTTAGGTAACAAATGAATTTCTCTTTTAAGATAATTAATTACAATATTGAACCGGCGCAAAATATCATTTCCTATAAGGCCTCCAACAAAAGGATATGATGTGGCATTAAACTCATCATCCAGCATATTTACGGGAACTTTTCTAAATTTATAAGGGCCTATTTTCACTTCCTTCATAATAGTGAGTAACATTTGTTTTTTCCCCCCTAATCCCTGAACCTGTATAGATACGGGCTTTCTGTGGCTTTTTAAAACTGAACTATCATCTTCAAATTGCTTACTCATTAAAAAGCAAAGGCCTGCGCCTGTATCAATATAAAAATTAGCCGTTACAGTTTTATCATCTTTTATAGTTAATGGCTGGATAGGTAATGCTGTAAATAAAGGATGGAGCAAAAAACCATTTTGTGGATATTTAATACTACCCGGATTATGTACTTCAATAACCAGGCTGTCATAATCAATTTTTATAATATACCTGCTAAAGAAGCTGTATCCTATAATTCCATCAATTTTTTGCCCATACACGCTACTGAGAATATCATAATCATTAATGTAAAAATCGAGACTATCAACCTGCAGCCCCGGAAAATTAAGCGTATTATTTTTTGAATAATCGACATATCTTATACCTGCAATACCATTTATTGATCTTCCCGAAGGAACGTGAGGAATATTAAATTCTACAGCCGTAGCAGAATCAAGGGAGATAGCGCCGCTACCTGTATCAAGAATAAAATTTAGTGGCTGGGTAATTTTATTAAATCTGGCCTGCACAAGAACAACACCGCCATTTAATTGTTTAAATGGAAACTTCGTAATAAGCTTTGCAGGTTTTTCATAAGATTGTTGCCCAAAAGAAAAATAGCCAAAACCTATAAAAAATATAAAAAACAAACCTCTTCGCATATCAAAACTGAAATTAAGTTATATGCCTGTACTTTTGTACAGGTTTTTACAAACGGCAAATATGTTTTTTGTAAACAAAGAAAAAAAATATGAATACATCTTTGCTTCTTCAAAAAGCTCTACGGTTTGAAAATCTCTCAGTTGAAGAAGGCACCTTTTTATTTAATAATGCTGCATTGTCTCAACTGATGCTTGTTGCAAATGAGCTTCGAAAAAAACAAGTGCCTCACAATAAAGTAACCTGGATTATTGACAGGAATGTGAATACAACCAATGTATGCATTGCGAATTGCAAGTTTTGTAATTTTTATCGCATACCCGGGCATGCAGAAGCATACATTACAGATATTGAAACATACAAAAGAAAAATTGATGAAACCTTTCGTTACGGCGGAGAGCAACTGCTGTTACAGGGTGGTCACCATCCCGGCCTGGGGATTGATTATTATGTTGATCTGTTCAAGCAATTAAAAAAGTTATATCCAAATTTAAAATTACATGCTCTTGGGCCGCCTGAAGTTGCGCATATAACGAAGCTCGCAAAATCAACACACCGGGAAGTTCTTATAGCTTTGAAAGAGGCAGGCCTCGACTCGTTGCCCGGGCCAGGAGCAGAAATTCTAACGGATAGGGTTAGACGCCTGATAAGCAAAGGTAAATGTGGAACTCAGGAATGGCTCGATATTATGATTGAAGCACACAAATTAAATATTACCACATCGGCAACCATGATGTTTGGGCATGTTGAAACTGTACAAGAAAGATTTGAGCACCTGGTGAAAATAAGAGAAGTGCAGGCAAAGAAGCCTGAAGGAACGAAAGGCTTTATAGCATTTATTCCATGGACTTTCCAGGATGTGGATACACTTCTTGCAAAAATAAGAGGCGTTCATAATCTTACAACCCCGGAAGAATATATAAAGATGATTGCAATGAGCAGGATTATGCTTCCCAACATAAAAAATATACAGGCAAGCTGGCTTACTGTAGGAAAACAAGTGGCACAATTATGCCTTCATGCAGGTGCCAATGATTTTGGAAGTATTATGATTGAAGAAAATGTTGTAAGCGCAGCAGGAGCTCCTCACCGGTTCACCAGCAAGGGTATCCAGGAAGCAATAAAAGAAGCCGGTTTTCAACCCCAACTTAGAAATCAACAGTATGAATTCAGGAAAATTCCTGAACTGATGGAAGAGCAGGTGATTGATTATTGAACAACGAAATATCGTTTGTGATTAATTTGATTCTAAAAAATATACCATGTTCAATATTCAATGTTCAGAAAAAAAACTTCATGAACTTATAAATCATTCGGAAGAATTACATCACTTTAAAATTATTTTTAGTTTAAAATTTTTTATATGAAGAAACTCTTTTCGGTTATCATTTTATTTTTTATTTTATTCAAAGCCAGCGCCGATGAAGGAATGTGGCTACCTATGCTGCTTGGCCAGCAGGTTTATGATGATATGGTAAAGCATGGCCTCAAACTCACTAAAGATCAGCTATACAGCATTAATAAAGCTTCTGTAAAAGATGCGGTTGTTATTTTTGGAGGTGGGTGTACCGGGGAAATTGTAAGCAGCCAGGGATTAATATTTACCAACCACCATTGTGGCTATGGTGTTATTGCCGGCTCCAGCACGGTTGAACATAATTATTTGAAAGACGGCTTCTATGCTTATTCAAAAGATCAGGAAATAAAATCTGATCTCACGATAACTTTCCTGGAACGAATTGAAGATGTTACAGCCCGGGTGGAGAGTGCTTTAAAAGGTTTAGACTATACTGAAAGGGCCAAAAAAACTGCTGATGTTTATAAACAAATTACAGATAAGGTTGCTGATTCTGTTAACTCAGTAACAGGAAGAATTTACAGCATGTTTAAGGGAAACCAATACATCATGTATGTTTATAAAATTTACAATGACATTCGTCTCGTTGGCGCCCCGCCGGAAAGTGTGGGTAAATTTGGAGGCGATACAGATAACTGGGAATGGCCCCGGCATACGGGTGATTATTCAATTTTCAGGGTATATGCTACTAAAGACGGGAGGCCTGCAAAATATAATGCTGACAATGTTCCTCTTAAACCAAAATGGTTTTTACCGGTTTCTTTGAAGGGATATAAAGACGGGGATTTTGCAATGATCTACGGCTATCCCGGGGGCACTAACCGTTATGAAACTTCTTATGGCATAAAATTGAAAAACGAAATTGATAATCCTTCGCTTGTGCGTCTACGTGATGCCCGCCTGAAAGACATGTATGAACAAATGGTAAAAGATCCTGCGGTAAAATTAAAGCTTGCAGAAAATTATGCTTCTGTTGCCAACTATT